>PFEF01000009.1:0-3810 GCA_002793915.1 Candidatus Ryanbacteria bacterium CG10_big_fil_rev_8_21_14_0_10_43_42
TTTTTTTCAACGGCTCACACGCGTGAGCCGTTGGAAAAAAAAGAAAACAGCCTATAAGGGCTGTTTTTTATCCGCACCGATTATTGGACTTCAAATACCTGGAGTAGCTGAAGGTTGTGCGCCTTCGGATGTATTTTGGCACATTCACGCGCCTTTTCTACGCTTTCGGCATCAATGTCAAGATAAGTAAATTCTTTCGTATCATCTGTATCGAAAAGCACGTCTTCAGCGCTTAGTTCGCACAATACAGCACGAAATCTTTTCATATGTCCTCCATTGAAAAGTGCTGAAAAAAGCTTACGTTACTGTAACCTTTCTGTCAAATTGTAACATGTAACTATTTAGTATATACTACAAAAGCGTTTTTGCTCTTTTACAACACAACCTTAGGAGGCCACGATGAAAAAGTCAGCATTTCTTTTTGTTTTTCTTTCGCACCTGCCCATGTACGCACAGGAGGACCGACTCCAGCTCAAAATTCTCTCCCATAATTCGCGGCAATGGGAAAATCTTCATGAGAATATTCCGCTGTTTGACGAATCGGCGGCAACCTGCCTTATAACGCATGGCTGGACGCTTTTCTTCAACGAACAGCTCAACGGCTGGATGCTTGATATCGCGCGCGACATAAGCACGCGCACAGACAAGAGCGGCAACATTCTTGCATGGGAATGGATAGAAGAGGCGGACGGAAGTAACAACGGAGAGAACGAATCTGCCCGCGAGCAGGCGGTACTCCTTGCAGACGCCCTGAAGACCTCTGTCCCGATAGGATACGATAAGGCCATGCATTTTATGGGACACAGCTTGGGAACCATTCTCGTAACACACGCGGCGCGTGAGCTTGTAGATCCCGTGAATTCTTTGCAACGCGTAATACGTGTCCATCAGATAACGCTTTGGGATCCTTTGGATACTATTATACTGGTAGATCTCGCGCCAATAGTTTCAATACTCCGGCGCAACATGGTGTATGTTGACCTCTATCGCGGAATAACAAGCGTAAATGATAACAGGGCAAACCTCATCGTAAACGTTCCCGGAGTAAGCCATTCGGTGTACAACTGGTATGCCACCACTATTACCGGAGAAAACACCCCTGTTGTCATCTATCCAAAACAGTGCATTAACGATAATATCTTAAGCGGAAGCTTGGGATTTGAAAATTCCGTTTTTCTTGCGGGAAGTGAAAACCCGTATGAACGAATGATTCATTTTCCCGAATGTGACAACACCGAAAGCATGCTTTTCGCTTCCAAAATATCAATATGCCAAGCGGATACCGGAGACGAGGTCTTCGGAATAGACGAAAGAAGACACTGCGGAAACGCGACTGAGCTGGAATTTGTCCGAGGGGACTCGAATACCGACGGTGATTTCAATCTTTCGGACACAATTCGGCTTCTCGACGTTCTCTTTCGCGGAGGCGATCCGCTGACGTGCGCTGATGCCGCTGACGCGAATGACGACGGGCTTCTTGATATCTCCGATGCGGTATTCATTCTTCTTGTTCTTTTTTCTGATAATGAAATGCCTCTTCCGTTTCCCGATGCGGGACCGGATCCTACAGACGATCCGCTCGGATGCGAAAATTATACTGTTCCTTAATCGCAAAACAACACAACCGCCCGAAATTTTTCGGCGCGGTTTTCTTTTTCAAGCTTTTATCTACTTTTAGATTCCTGCCTTCGCAGGAATGACAAGTGGGGGGTTCTCCTCTTATTCCTCCCCTTACGACAAGGGGAGGTTAGGAGGGGTTGTGGTCTTGTAACTTGTAACTCCTAGCGCGCATTCTCCCTTTCCTAAAGGGAGTACCCGCCTTGTGTGGGGGAGGGATTTTCTCCTCTTATTCCTCCCCTTACGACAAGGGGAGGTTAGGAGGGGTTGTAGTCTTGTAGCTTGTAGCGCCTAGCGCGCATTCTCCCTTTCTTAAAGGGAGTACCCGCAGGGGGAGGGATTTTTGACGCTGGATTCCTGCCTTCGCAGGAATGACGAGAGAAAAGCAGGAATGACACGCGGGGGAGGGATTTTCTTTCTCCCGCTGACAGCAAGCGTGTTTATTGACTACAATAAAATAATTCTGTACAGTATAGTGTGGCAAACGCCACTCTTTGAACATTGACAATATATCGTCATTACGCACTCGTCATCTTCGCGTATGCGGGGATCTAAGGAATACAAGAAAACACTGGATTCCTGCCTTCGCAGGAATGACAAGCGGGGGGCAGAGGAATGCAAAAAGAGAAGGAATGACAAATACAGCGTCATCCTCGCGTATGCGGGAATTCCGGAAAGAAACGCCCAAACGAAAGGAGCTTCTTATGAAGCGCGCAATGCTTTTGGCAATAGCCCTCTTTACCATTTTCAATACTGACATCGTGTCAGAGTGTTACGGGCAGGAAACTGCTCCGGAAATAGAATGGAAAGTAAATGTACCAAATGGATTATGGGACATTATATCCACACAAGATAACGGATACTTGCTTACAGGAGGAATCTGGAAATCGCCAATTCATTACGTCTCCCTTATTAAGCACGACAGTTCGGGGGTTATACAGTGGGAAAAAACTTACGGCGGAAACCAAAATGATAGAGGGAACGCGATTGCCGAATCATCGATCGGAGAATATGCCATTCTAGCAACTGTTCGCGGCAACGGAACACTTATCAAAGTAAATAAACTTGGTACCATGTTGTGGGAAAAAACTTTCTCACGAGAATATGCATCACTTGAATCTGCATCGCTAATATGGAATAATGGTTGGGTAATACTTCTAAATAAATCCACAGGAAATGATAGGTATGTCTCAATCATAAAAATTAGCGATATTGGGAGTATTGAATGGGAATTTCTTCTTTCAAGGGGGATTGGTAAAAATTTTTACCAAACAAGTGATAATGGGTTTGTTATTGTAAGCATACTAAATTATAATATATGCATCACCAAAATAGATTCGGAAAAGAACATTCTATGGACAAATGAATACGAACACATAGGACACGAATTTAATCCGTACATTATCGAGTCAGAAGACAATGGCTATGTGGTCGCTGCCAGATCTATTACTAACGAAAACAATGAGCACGTGTATATTATTAAAACGAATGAATTGGGTGTTCTCCAATGGGAAAAGATGTACAAGCGAGGTGGGAGGGTTGAAGTTTGTAATGGCCTTCTTCATGATTATGATAACGGTTTTGTTTTTATACATGGAGGTGATGGTGTTGGTTATCTCGTAAAGATGGATGTATTGGGAAATGTTGTTTGGGAAAAACCAGGATCCTTAGAAATACAAGACTTCACTAAAACGCGAGATCGTGGATATGCCACATATGGATGTAGTAGTATAACTAATGAAAATCGATGCGAAACATCGTCAATCACTAAGTTTTCTCCGAGCTTCCCGACCCCACCAGAAAATCTATTAGTCAGCATGCGATCCGACACCGCGTCAGAACTTCACTGGAACTCGGACATTCCGGGCGCCATTCAGTACATCATAGAGCGCCAGTTGTGCCAGCCGGGAGATGCGGCGTGCTGGGAACGCCTCTCCGAAATTCCTGCTGACAGGGATACATACATAGACGCGCAGCTACCTCCGGAACAGGAAGTAAGCTACAGAATGGCCGTTGTCTCCGACTCTGGCACCTCGCCTCTAAGCGATTCTGTTTCAGTAAACACTCCGGTGCAAGAGCGTTGGCAGCTGAAGATATATGATGCCAAAACAAATCGCTGGAACGACCTGCTGCCCGGTGATGGACAGTTTAATCCTAATGCCGGTACAGCGCTCATCGTTCATGGTTGGAAAC
>PFEF01000009.1:3835-5529 GCA_002793915.1 Candidatus Ryanbacteria bacterium CG10_big_fil_rev_8_21_14_0_10_43_42
CGACTGGATAAGAACTATGGCGCGGACAATTTTTCAGCGCTTGAATAACAACATAAACATAGTCGCCTGGGACTGGATGGAAGAAGCTCAGACCGCTGCGGTAGGAAGAGCGGTAGTACGCTCAACCGAAGAGGCGAAAGAACTGTCAGGGTTGCTAAAAAATATTATCCGTCCAGGATATAGTGAACCTTTTCAGGTTCTTGCCCACAGCGCAGGCCAGAGAATCGGATCTGAGGCCTTGCTACAGATGATTGTCGTCGGCACGCTTAGTGCTGAAAACGCTCATCGCTATCAGCTGACACTCTTTGATCCGTTTACCCCCTACATTACCGGGGTAAACAAGGCATTGCGTCAGCTGGGCGTGTATATTGATCTATACGATGGTCTCATTAGCGAGGGAACCAGAAATTCACATATCAGAGTGAATACACCGGGATGGCCATTTGATCATGCGGTTTACAACTGGTATGCCCAAACCATTCCGGACGCATACGAAATAGAGCTTCATAACCGACCTTTCTTCTGTTTCGGTGGAACCATACCCGGAACCATCGGATTCGATACTTCTGCGCTTGTAGCTCCGCCGGGTAACACGGATGCTTTTCGCTATATCGATCCTCTTTGCGAGGAACAAGGAACGTTGTTTTTTTCTCGGTTAAGCATTTGCTCGCGTCTATCCAATAAAAACATATTCGGTCTTGACAAAACCGAAAACTGCGACACAGCAATTCCCGAGCCCTCGCTTGAACTTGAGCGGACAACCTGGCTGGAGCTCACAAACGAGCTTCAAGGATTGCGCATAAAAGGTGACGGTGGTGGAGCAGAATTCCACGAAGCAGTATATGAAGATGAGATCACCATCTCTCCCGAGTGGGACTATGTAAGCTTTGAGTACGACTTTACTCACGCGCCAAGCCCCGCGGTATTCTCTCTCTCCATTCTCGACGGAGAAGAGGAAACGGCTTACGAGATGGATTCCGATCTTGTCTTCAACGAAGGGTTTCTCGTTACCGGATTCTACGATATACGAAAGCATCAGGAAAATATTGTCACATTCCGCTTCTCCCTGTCATCGGAAATTCCCGGAAGTCGGGTTATTGTCAGAAGTTTTTCCTTTTGGAAAGACCCGTATAACGGGAACAGCCCCCCGATTGCCGTCGCCGGAGACGACATTGAGCTGGATGCTGATCCCGACAATACCGCTATCGTCTTGTTTGACGGCTCGGCGTCAACCGATCCTGACGGAGATGAGCTGACTTACCGATGGATGACCGAAGGCGGCCTTATCGCCACCGGCGAAACGTCAGAAGCGGTTCTTCCGGCAGGAAAATATGCGGTTACCTTGGTTGTCACAGATATCGCGGGCAATACGGCAATAGATGACATGAGCGTCATCATCCGCTCTGTAAATATTTCGTTCCTTCGCGGCGATTCAAACGCTGACAGGGAAATTGACATCTCCGACGCGGTAAAGACGCTTTCTTTTCTCTTTACCGGCGGAACGATTTCCTGCAATGACGCGGCTGACGCAAATGACGATGGTGAGGTGGACATATCAGACCCAATATTCACCCTCACGTTCCTTTTTACGGACAGCTCAAGGCCGCCGCCCTTACCCTTCCCCGAACCGGGACTGGATCCGACGGAGGATGAGCTTGGCTGTCTTTCTTATTGATATTTCCATACAAAAAAAC
>PFEF01000010.1:0-15374 GCA_002793915.1 Candidatus Ryanbacteria bacterium CG10_big_fil_rev_8_21_14_0_10_43_42
AGCGAAGCGAGTCGCAGTCCGCGCGGGACTCAAAAAAACAAGAACGTTGAAAAAATGAGAAGCACAAACATATTGCCGGATCGTTCAATGGTAGGACACCAGGTTTTGGTCCTGGGTATCGGGGTTCGAATCCCTGTCCGGCAGCCCGAATTTTTAAGGAGCAAAGCGACTATACGACTTTGTTTACTTATAACCGAAGGGAGTTAGAAAACAAGAAGTGCCCTCGTGGTAAAAACTTCAGGTACCAAAGTCCGCGCACGGGCGTGGTACATCCGTAGTAATAACGAAAAAGAACGGCGGCTGATAGCAAAACCCGAAACTAAAGCAACGGCAGATAAAATTTGCGTAGATATGGATACTGTGATAAATTTATTTTGTCGCCCAGCTTAGTGTAATATCGTATCGTTTGCCACTTTCTTTTTGTAATCAGAGAGGGGCGACGGTTCCAATAGCGCTTAACCGTTTGGTAAGCATATCTGTTGGGCGACAACCGTCGTCCCTTTTTGGTCTTTGGGGGCGAAAATATATATAAAAATTAGCAAAAAATATGTCGCAAAAAAATATTTTTGAAGGATTTACGAGGAAATACGCGTTGTCAAAAACGTTACGGTTTGAGTTGAAACCTGTGGGAAATACGTTGCAGATGCTGGAAGACGAGAATGTCTTTGAAAAAGATAGAGTTCGAAAAGAAAAGTACAAACAAACCAAATCCTTCTTCGACCGACTTCATCGGCAATTCATCATTGAATCACTGACAGGTAAAACTATAGATGGTTTAGATAAGTACTTCACACTATTAAAAAAGTTAGAAAAAGACAAAAAGGACAAAGCCCTACAAAAGGAATTTAAAACTCTTTCCGAAGAGTTACGGACACAACTTAATAACCATTTTCAAACTGAAGCATTATTCGGAGTATCGGTGTTTGAAGAACTTAAGAAAAGATATGGTAAGGAAGAAGGCTCTTTTCTGAAAGATAAAAAAGACGAACTCGTGTTAGATGAGGAAGGAAATAAAATTTCTATTTTTGATGAGTGGAAAGGTTTCACTGGTTACTTCGATAAATTTCAAGAAACAAGAAAGAATTTTTATAAAGACGACGGTACCTCAACAGCGGTTGTAACTAGAATTATTGATCAGAATTTAAAAAGATTTTGTGAAAATACCCAGCTTTTTAAAGATATAAAATATAAAATTGATTTTTCCGAGGTTGAAAAAACACTTTCTGTGGATTTGGGTGTGGTGTTCTCGTTAGAATATTATAACTCTTGCTTGTTACAAGATGGAATTGATACATATAATAAAATTCTTGGTGGTGAAGTTGTGAAAGATACGAATGAAAAGCTAAAGGGATTAAATGAGATTATCAATAAATATCGCCAAGATCATAAAGACGAAAAGATTTCTTTTTTTAAATTACTTGATAAGCAAATATTGAGTGAAAAAGAAGACTTTATTGAAAATATAGAAGACGATAAAGAGTTATTACAAAGACTTAGGGAGTTTTATATTTCTGCTGAAGAAAAAACAGAAGTCTTAAAAACCTTGTTAGGGGATTTTTTCCTCCACGAGGAAGAATATGAATTAGACAAAGTCTTTCTTTCAAAAGAAGGTCTTAATACTATTTTGCACCGATGGATGACTGATAATGGACGTGACGAATTTCAAAAAGTCATTTATGAGCAGACAAAGAAAGATAAAATTGTAAAATTTGAAAAATCAGATAACTCATACAGGTTTCCGGATTTTATTGCTTTATCACTAATTAAAAATGCTCTTGCGAAAAGTTTTGAAGAGGAAAAACTTTGGAAGGACAAATACCTTAAGAATGAAGAAGATTCAAAATCAAAAGGTTTTCTTAGTGGGGAAGAACCAAAATGGGAACAGTTTATAAAAATATTTGAATCGGAGTTTAATTCTCTGTTTGAGAATGAGTACCAAGAACTAATAGGTGGCGAGGAAAGACAAGTAAAGAAAGGATACAATGTATACAAGAAGGATTTTGAAGAAATTATAAACAGAAACGAATCTGATTTTTCTGTTTCATCGGAGGATAAGCTGACAATTAAAAATTTTGTTGACAGCACTCTTTGGATTTATCAAATGGGTAAGTACTTCGCTCTTGAGAAGAAGCGACAGTGGGTTGGTGATGAATATGACATTGATACAAAATTCTATCATCACCCTGATTTTGGTTTTAAGAAGAAATTTTACGATGATGCATACGGAAAGCTTATTAAGGTCAGGATGCTTTTACAGAGTTATCTTACCAAAAAGCCGTTCAGCACTGATAAATGGAAATTGACTTTTGAGAATCCGACCCTTGCAGATGGCTGGGACAAGAATAAAGAGCCTGATAATTCTGCTGTAATTTTGCGAAAAGATGGACGTTATTATCTTGCCGTAATGCAAAAAGGACATAATAAGGTATTTGATGATGGCAACATTCAAGCATCGGGTACTGACAGTTATGAAAAGATGGTTTATAAATCAATATCAGACCCTGTCAAAGACATCCCCAATTTAATGGTTATAGATGGTAGAACTGTGAGAAAAACTGGCAGAAAAGATAAGAAAACTGGTATAAACCATCGACTGGAAGAATTGAAAGATGAGCATCTACCCAAAGAAATTAGTGATATACGAAAATCATCTTCTTACTTAAAGACCTCTGAAAATTTTAACCAAGAAGATTCACAGAAATATTTGGCATTTTACATGCAGAGGCTTATTGAATATAAAAAGGGCGAATTCGACTTTGAATTCAAAAAACCAGAAGAATACGGTTCTTATGCGGAGTTTTTGGATGATGTTGGGAATCAGGGTTATAAGATAGATTTTGTTGGTGTATCGAGCGAATACATCAAAAATAAAAACACTTCAGGAGAGTTATTTCTTTTTGAAATACATAACAAAGATTGGGGATCAGGACCAAAAGACAAGAATAGAAAAAGAACAAAAAATCTTCACTCTATGTATTTTGATACCTTGTTTTCTAAAGAAAATGCAGAGAGTAATTTTCCGTTCAAACTCAATGGAGAAGCAGAACTATTTTATAGACCGAAGACCGATGAGGAAAAATTAGGATACAAGGTTAAAAATACTAAAACTGGAAAGTGGAAAAATATTGTTGTCAAGAAAAGCGAAAGCGTCCCAGAAGAGGCGGTGGTGGATCATAAGCGATATCTTAAAAATAAAACATTCTTACATGTCCCGATAACTCTCAACAGAACAGCTGATGATTCACATTACTTCAATCAAAAAGTAAACGAATTCTTACTCAACAACCCTGAGATAAATGTTATTGGCCTTGATCGTGGAGAAAAACATCTAATTTACTATGCTGGTATTGATCAAAAATGTAATTTACTCAAAGATAAGAACGGTAATACTGCTCTTGGAAGTCTGAATGAAATAAATGGAGTAAATTACCATAAACTTCTGGAAGAAAGGGCGAAAGGGAGAGAAAAAGCAAGGCAAGACTGGCAAAATATTGAAAATATAAAAGACCTTAAAAAAGGATATATTTCTCTCGTGGTACGAAAGCTTGCTGATCTTATTATAGAACACAACGCTATAATTGTTTTTGAAGACTTGAATATGCGCTTCAAGCAAATTCGTGGGGGAATAGAGAAAAGCGTGTACCAGCAATTAGAGAAAGTACTGATTAAAAAACTTAATTTCTTAGTAAATAAAGGTGAAAAAGATCCTCAAAAAGCGGGACATCTATTACGCGCATTTCAGCTAACAGCTCCATTTATCACTTTTAAAGATATGGGAAAGCAAACTGGTGTGATCTTCTACACGCAAGCTAGCTATACCTCTAAAACATGTCCCGAGTGTGGCTTTCGTCCAAATGTTAAGTGGGACCAAGACGGTTTAATGGAGAAAATCAACATTACTTTCACCGAAAATAATTTCAAAATAGCGTACAAAGCGAGTGACTTCTTGAAACAAAAGAATAGCTCTAAGCGCGGAAACAGACTCTATGCCGATAAGAAAGGGAAAGATGAGTTTATCCTATCAACCAAAAACGCTATCAGGTACAAGTGGTTTAGTAGAAACAAAAAAGATTTTGAATTAAAGAAGGGGGAAGAGAGAATGCTGGAGCAAACAGAGAATGGTATTACAATTAAATACGATATTACGGAGTGTTTGAAGGGGCTACTGGAAGAACAAGATATTGATTATAAGAACAATATCGTAAAGCAAATATCTGAAAAGGTTGCTACTAAAAAATTCTTTACGGAGCTGGCGTATTATTTGTATTTACTCTCAAACACAAGGAGTAGTGTATCCGGTACTAATATAGATCAAATAAATTGTCCGCATTGTGGTTTTCATAGTGATAAGAAGTTTAATGGTGTTGATTTCAATGGAGACGCGAATGGTGCCTATAATATAGCGAGAAAGGGTGTGATGATTCTTGAGAAAATAAATCAGTATCACAATGTAAATAAAACGTTGGATAAAATGAATTGGGGAGATTTATTTATAGATATTGAAGAATGGGATAAACATACTCAAGACTGATGGAATCCTATATCCAAATATCAAAAATAAACGATTTTATGTTTTGCCCGCTGTCGGTGTATCTGCATGGCGTGTATGAAAGTTTTGATACGTCACTGTATCATGACACGCCACAGGTGGAGGGGAGATTAAATCACGAAAGTATTGATTCCGGTACGTATTCTACGTCAAAACATATTTTGCAGGGTTTGTCGGTGTATAGCGGAACATACGGCATTATGGGGAAAATTGATATTTACGATGAAAAAAAGAAGATGCTTGTTGAGCGCAAAACAAAAATAAAAAGAATATGGCCCGGATATATGTATCAACTGTATGGACAGTATTTTTGCATGAAAGAAATGGGATATAAAATAGAAACATTATTTTTGCACAGCTTGTCTGATAACAAACGCTACCCTATACCGTTGCCGGAGGAACGGGATAAAAAACGTTTTTTATTTTTTATTGAAGCAATGAGATCGTTTGATATACGAACATATAAAAACCACCGGTGCCATAAGTGCACTAATTCCATTTACGGAATTTTAACATGGTAATATGCTTACCCTTCCCGATTTTAGAGAAAAACAAATGTTATTTGTACACGCCGAATGGGGGACACGCTCGTCGCTTAGGTTTTTAAACGACAATATTGTTTTTTCCAAAGATGGCAAGGTGGTAAATCGCGCGTCGTGCCATAAAGTATTTGCCGTTTTTATAATGGGCGACATGATGATAACAAGTCGTTTGTTGCAAAAAGCGGGAACACACGCAATATCATTATTTTTTCTACGTAATAATTTTGAGGTATTCGCGCCGTTTGCCGCAAAAGCGGAAGGTAATTATTTGCTTCGCATGAAGCAGTATGGTCTATCAGAAGATGAAGAGTTTTCTATTGCAAAGCATATTGTAGCGAATAAAATAGAAAACCAAAACCGGCTATTGCTAAGCCGAAAAAAAGGCGCGGATAAAGAGGAAATGGAACAGATGCGCGAGCGTATTAAAAACGCATTGAACGGACAGGAACTGCTCGGTATAGAAGGGGAGTATTCGCGTAAGTTTTTTTCCGGATATTTTTCTGAAATTAACTGGTGGAAGCGTATGCCGCGCGTAAAGCCGGACGTATCTAATTTTCTGCTTGATATGGGGTACACCTATCTTTTTAATTTCGTTGATGCACTTCTTCGATTGCATGGATTTGATACGTATAAGGGCGTGTATCATAAACTGTTTTTTCAGAGAAAATCTTTGGCATGTGATATCGTGGAACCTTTTCGTTGTATCATTGATCGCCAACTTCTAAAGGCATACAACTTAAAGCAGGTACATGAAGGTGATTTTGATATTGTGCATAAAAAAGTAACTTTGCCATTCGATAAGCAGAAAAAATATACGTCGTTATTCTTGCAAGTTATTATGGACCAAAAAGAAGAAATTTTTTCATATGTGCATGAATATTACAGACATATGATGGATACAAAGAATGATATGCCGAAATTTAATATAAAGACAAAATAATATGCTTCTTTTAACGTATGATTTTAGCGATGATCGCGTTCGTGCAAAGTTTTCAAAATTTCTTGAGAAATTTGGACACAGGATACAGTATTCGGTGTTCGAGATTCGTAATAGCCGGCGGGTATTGCAAAATATAAAAAGTGAGATAGAATTGGTGTATAAGAATGCATTTACGGGAGCGGACAGTGTTTTGATATTTCATATCTGTGAGGGTGACAAAAAGAAGATTGCGCGATATGGATATGCTAAAAATGAAGAAAAAGACGTTGTGGTCTTTGAGTAGTGCTAGTGCCTTGAAAACTTTATAAAAAGGTGGAAATTCAATGGAGGGTATTAAAAATAGAGTATTATGTCAGTGGAAAACCTTAGTCTTAATATGATGAGGAAAACAAAAAATGGCTTTGTTAAGCCAAAAAGTCGGAATGTAATTTATTACTTCTTTGCATCTTTAGCGTTTAACAAAGCCATTTCCGCCGTCTAATACCTCTATAAAATTTCTACTTTTGTAGATTCAGGGGCGAATACGATTGTCTCCGGGTCTAATACCTCTATAAAATTTCTACTTTTGTAGATAGTGGTCTCCATCAGGCACTAAGGAGTCTAATACCTCTATAAAATTTCTACTTTTGTAGATCAAAAATGCACAGCTTCTCAATCGGAGTCTAATACCTCTATAAAATTTCTACTTTTGTAGATCCGGGAAGATATTGCCTCTCATCCTCGTCTAATACCTCTATAAAATTTCTACTTTTGTAGATAGAAGCGCACCACCGATATTGCGACTGGTCTAATACCTCTATAAAATTTCTACTTTTGTAGATAAGGAAGACGCATTTTCGGAATCAGTGTCTAATACCTCTATAAAATTTCTACTTTTGTAGATAAGAAGTAATCTCAGCTAAAAGCGAAGTCTAATACCTCTATAAAATTTCTACTTTTGTAGATGTGATGTTTGCCAATACTTGTGTAGGGTCTAATACCTCTATAAAATTTCTACTTTTGTAGATAGCGACGTGCTCCAGTATTTATGTAAGGTCTAATACCTCTATAAAATTTCTACTTTTGTAGATACTCTTCGCTCACTCTTTGGCATGTTGTCTAATACCTCTATAAAATTTCTACTTTTGTAGATTCAGTCGAGAACTGGTTGCAACCTCGGTCTAATACCTCTATAAAATTTCTACTTTTGTAGATGCATTATCGGAAGATATGATGACGGGGTCTAATACCTCTATAAAATTTCTACTTTTGTAGATTCGTAATTCCTGTGAAGGGTTATCAGGTCTAATACCTCTATAAAATTTCTACTTTTGTAGATATAGCGACACAGAAGGAGCCGTGTCTTGTCTAATACCTCTATAAAATTTCTACTTTTGTAGATGGAATGTTCCTTGTCATTCAATTTGGTGTCTAATACCTCTATAAAATTTCTACTTTTGTAGATGCTCTATCATTTTACCGCTGCCCTCTGGTCTAATACCTCTATAAAATTTCTACTTTTGTAGATTTAAAGGAGTTAGGAGATCTTGGTGTGTCTAATACCTCTATAAAATTTCTACTTTTGTAGATTAATATCCGTTTCTTCTTCTGCTAATGTCTAATACCTCTATAAAATTTCTACTTTTGTAGATAGGACGCAAACCTTGAGGGCGCAGACGTCTAATACCTCTATAAAATTTCTACTTTTGTAGATTACGTCATATTAGCCATAGCTTCTATGTCTAATACCTCTATAAAATTTCTACTTTTGTAGATATCGCGGAACGCAAATCAGAACCCCAGTCTAATACCTCTATAAAATTTCTACTTTTGTAGATAGCAATATCGATTATTTCTGCGTGAGTCTAATACCTCTATAAAATTTCTACTTTTGTAGATTGGCGGGGCTTCTGGTGGCGTGTCTTGTCTAATACCTCTATAAAATTTCTACTTTTGTAGATAGAATAGTGCTCACCACAATTGTCGCGTCTAATACCTCTATAAAATTTCTACTTTTGTAGATGGGTCAACGTCTAAATAGCCCTTAAGTCTAATACCTCTATAAAATTTCTACTTTTGTAGATAATAACATGATCTACGGAGCAACCTACGTCTAATACCTCTATAAAATTTCTACTTTTGTAGATTTCGTCCGGGAGCAACCATACGTTCGTCTAATACCTCTATAAAATTTCTACTTTTGAAACTGTGACCAGTTCCCATGATTTCTCAAAAATGAAAATGTGATAACAGTATTAGAATTGCGTTCCTAAAGAATCCTTGCATTAATGCAAGGATTCTTTCATGCTGAAGATATGGCACGAAGAAAACGGGAGGATTATACTATTCGTTAGGTGGCGTTTTGCCGGAATATAAAGAAAGCGTGTTATGGATACGAAACATCATCATAAAGAAAGCCATGAACATGCGATGAGCCATGGTTCTGCTGAACAATATTTAAGGCGTTTTTGGATCGTTACATTTCTGCTTGTTCCGCTTGTGCTGGTGCACCCAACCATCTCGGAGATACTGGGCATTACGTTCGGTCTTAATAAGTGGATACAGTTTGGAATCGCAACCATTGTATTCGGCTTTGCGCTTGTATTTTTCCGGCATGCATGGCATGAAATAAGATCTCGCAGGTACGGTATGATGACGCTTGTTTCGCTTGCGGTTGGAAGCGGGTACTTGTTTTCTGTTGCCTCAACATTTATTGCCGTACTCAACGTTGAGTTTTATCTTGAAATCTCAACACTGGTGTGGGTACTTCTCTTTGGACACTACCTGGAAGTGAAATCCAGTTCCGCCGCCGGGGACGCGTTGTCTGAAGTAGCGAAACTACTCCCTAAGAAAGCGCACAGACTTGAGAATGGAATTGAAGCTGATGTTGATATCGCCGAGCTTCATGAGGGCGATATTGTTGTTGTGAAGCCGGGAGAGAAGATTCCGGCCGACGGCACAATTATCAAAGGATTTGCAAATGTTGATGAGTCGTTGATAAGCGGTGAATCGAAACCCGTCAGAAAAGAAGGAAGTGCGGAGGTGATAGCCGGAGCAATTTGTCTTGACGGGTCACTTACCGTTCTGCTCTCACGCGTTGGAGAACATTCAACTGTTGGGCAAATACAAAAGCTCATCGCGCAAGCGGGACAAACCAAACCGCGTTCGCAAAAAATAGCGGACAAGGCATCTGCCGTTCTCACCTTTGTTGCCGGTATCACGGCACTTGGTACGCTCCTGGTATGGACACTGTTCATTGGCCAACCGTTTGTATTTGCGATCACGCTCGCCATTACGGTACTCGTCATTGCGTGCCCGCATGCGCTCGGGCTTGCTATTCCAACCGTGACCACCATTACCACTTCACTTGCCGTGAAGAATGGTTTTTTCATCAAAGACCTTTCAAAGATAGAGGTGATACGGAAAGCGGATTATGTGGTGTTTGATAAGACGGGAACACTTACAAAGGGCGAGTTTGGCGTGACGGGAATTGTTCTTATGGAAGAACAAGATAAAGATAAAATTCTCTCCACTGCGGCATCTCTCGAACAGCATTCATCACACATTATCGGACAATCAATTTTAAAATATGCGCGGGATCAAAAGGTGCAAGTTTCCGACATTGATGACTTCCAAAACATTGCCGGACAGGGTGTTAAAGCGAAAATAAGCGGGCGGGAATATGTTGCGGGCAACGAGCGATTGATGCGGAGCTTGAATATAAAATTTGATTTGCCTAAAAATATGAATGGCACAATCGTGTTTGTTGCGAGCAAGGGGAATCTGCTCGGACATATCGTACTTTCTGACGCCATTAAGCAATCTTCATATGATGCGGTAAAAAAGTTGCACAGTATGGGCGTGAAAGTTGCCATGCTTACCGGCGATAATGAACAAGTCGCGGGGTTGGTGTCAAAGGAGCTTGGCATTGATACCTACTTTGCAAATGTCTTGCCGGAAGATAAATATACTCATATCAAGCAATTACAAGAGCAAGGCAATACGGTACTTATGGTTGGTGATGGCGTGAATGACGCTCCCGCACTTACCCAAGCAGACGCAGGTATTGCCATTGGTGCGGGTACTGACGTTGCCGTCGAGTCCGGTGATGTGGTTTTGATTGATAACGATCCGCTGGATATTGTGCGTTTGATAACGCTTTCGAAAAAAGTGTACACAAAGATGATTCAAAACCTTGTTTGGGCGCTTGGATACAATATTATCGCCATTCCCATGGCGGCGGGAGTATTTGCGGTTTGGGGGTTCTTCTTGCGTCCGGAGATTGGCGCATTAGTTATGAGCTTTTCAACAGTTATCGTGGTTGCTAACGCAATGACGCTAAAGAGAGTTAAACTATAGATTGATTTAACTCTCCCCGGAATCGAACTTATTTTATGAAAATGCGATAATGGTATTAGAATTGCTTTCCCAAAGAATCCTTGCATTAATGCAAGGATTCTTTCATATTGGACTTAGGGTGCGGAGAAACGAAGTACCATTTAATAAGTATTTGTTTTTGGCGTATTATTCTATGCAAAAAAAATACTATTTCATAATAACGGGAATTATAATTATAGGTACCACCGCCTATTATGGTTTCTTGCGAGATCCGGTTGTTATAAAAAACTATCCATTGGGAGGAGAAACAATTGTTGTATTCGGAGACAGTTTGGTAGAGGGTATCGGCTCCAGTAAGAAAGGAGGATTTGTTGCTTTGCTGGAGCACCGTTTACAAAAGCCCGTCAGTAATCTGGGTCGGTCGGGAGACACTACGGAAACGGCATTAGGGCGTGTGCAGGACGTGATAGCGGAAGATCCTGATTTGGTTATTGTATTATTGGGCGGGAATGATGCAATTCGGCGTGTGCCGCTTGAAATGACAGTGGAAAATCTAAGAACTATTATCCGCACCATACAAGCCGAGGGTGCGGCCGTAGTATTATTGGGCGTGCAGGGCGCGCTTATACGTGATCGTTTTGACAATGACTTTCGCGTACTCGCAAAAGAGGAGGGTGCCGTATACATACCGAATATATTGGAAGATATATACCGCAACCCATCTCGCATGTTTGACGGCATTCATCCAAACGATGAAGGATACGGCATCATAACTAATCGCGTATATCCTATCATATCAGAGCTTCTCACGGGTACGTATTATGAATAGTTTTTAGCGTTAGTAGTTGTTATCTTTTACTCCCCACAAAAAATTAACGTAAAATAGAAAATGGCTCGCATAATAAAAATACGGGACGTTAAAAGGATTGATTCTAAAAAAGTAAATTCAAATGAGATTTTTGGTTCGCTCGCTAATTTATCTGAGACAATAGGTCTCAAGAAATTATTTATATACCACGAAATACTTGCGCCAAAACATCGATCCTCTTCCCCTCATTACCATTCTTCAAAAGAGGAATTTGTTTACGTGTTGAAAGGAAAGCCCAGTATTTGGTTGGATGGAGATATACGAACACTCTTTTCCGGTGATGCTGTCGGATTTCCTGCGGGAGAAAAAGGTTATCACATGATAGAGAACAAGAGCGATGAAGAAGTGCAATTGCTTGTTATAAGTATTGAAGAAAACAAAGACCATGTTTTTTATTTTCCTGAAGAATAAGGTGTCGGATACTTCTTCATATCAATAAACTTCTAAAATCCTATGAACATACAATTCCACTACCGGGCGCGAGCCATTATAACTGATGGCGATTATATTCTTCTCGCGCGGGCAATAGGAAATGGGAACACATTCCTTCCGGGCGGGCATATCGAGTTGGGAGAAAAGGCAGAGGAAGCACTTGTACGCGAAATAAAAGAAGAGCTGGGCGTAGATAGTACGATACGATCTTTTTTGGATGCCGTAGAGAATAGCTAGCTTGAAGGTGATGAACGGCATCATGAGATAAATTTGATATTTCATATGAGTGTTCCTGATTTTCAAAAAGAACATAATCCTATATCACTCGAAGATCATATCGAATTTCTATGGTCGCATATGGACGACTTCGAAAAAAATAATCTCCTTCCAAATTCCCTTATTCCGCTCATAGGGAAATGGCGCGCCGACGGCGCATCTCCCTGGTGGGGCAGCGATTTTGAATAGTTTGTACAAGTACCGTCCCTCCCTCTCTTCCTTATCTAATACCCCTATAAAATTTCTACTTTTGAAAATGGGACCAGTCCCCATAAGTTCTAAAAAATGAAAATGCGATAATGGTATTAGAATCGCTTTCCTGAAGAATCCTTGCATTAATGCAAGGATTCTTTCATGCTGAAAATATGGCACGAAGAAAACGAGAGGATTATACTGTTCGGTCTCTTAATAAGATATCGAACGGGAAGGGTTATAGCGTAACATTACCGATAGAAGTAATACGGCTTTTTCGCTGGCAAAGAAAACAAAAACTCTCCTTGCAAATAGATAAGGAAAATAAACGTATTATTATTACCGATTGGGAGAAGTGATAAGTAATTTCGCGTACTGTACACAGAAATAAAAAAATGATAGCATCTTGCTAGAAAGCAAAGACAACAACCTTATGGCATTTAAAGAAAGGAGAGTGCTGTTATGGATCTGATTACCTTGGATGAGAGAGCTTATATTCAGATGATTTCTGATATAATTGCGGCCGATGAAAAAACCCGCGGTACCAACTTGATAACGAACGAACAGGTCATCATTTTTGCCAAACGCGTACGTATATTAACCTTAGAAGAGGAGTGTCGGAACCTTGGCGTTGAAATCCTGGAGAGCGCTCTTTTGGCTACGAAACATATTGCCGTCAAACAGGACCGTGCCGTTGTGATGATGAAAGAATTATCATTGGAAGAGCCCGAAACGGAATGGTTAGAGGCCTTTATGTTTCAGTTTGACGATGATGTAAGAATAATGGCCGGACAAACGACAAGAGTGATGCTGGATAATGAACGACATGCTTTTCTGCGGCATCTTCCGGATCTTGCAAAAGCATTCGGCGGCATTGGATGGAAAGTTTTGTGTTATGCCCTTATCGATAGCGATATGTTTGCTGATATAAAAAAACAAGCATTGTTTATAAAGCAAAACATGCCTGCCATATACCTTAAATATAATAGTTAAATAGCCCGGCAAGATTTTGGTCGGGTATTTTTTAATAGGGGACAATAATCATTGCATGAAGGATTATATTATTGTTATCTTACGAATATGAACAGTAGATGGCTTGGACTTTTGGGTTTTTTATCATTTCTCGCCATTCCCGGAATTATCATCGGAGAATGGGCTTATGCGGTTTGGCTTTTATGGGCTCTTTGGTTTACATACTTTTTTAAGAAGCCCGAAGAAAAAGACGGTATATAGATAAAGTTGGGAGGTACGCTTTACAAAATTAATAAAAAATTGTACAGTATAAGCTATTCTAGAGGATGTACGAAAGGAGTGGGTAATGCAACAAGTTTCATACCTCTTTAATCCTGGACGGAGAAGCATTCTTGTGGAAGTCTATTTCCCAAGGAGGATTAGGACCCAGGGAACTATATTCAAAGCACTCAACGATGGTTTGCATGCAGATAATGTTCGTAAATATCTCACCGCAAATGTAGAGAATCTCATGCGTGAGATCGTCGCATATCCTCACTGGTTTAATCCGAATCGTTATGATGCTGATGAATCGTATGTTGATGCCACGGATGCTGCAAGAGCGCGGATGAATATGTACCAAACCGTTTTCTACGGTTGGTCAGAGTATGCAGTTGATGGTGTGTTCCTAAAAGTTGATGGTGTATCAATTGATGAGGAACGAACTCAGACACTCAAGCTTATATTTGCATTCGAGAACGAGGAACTCCAGGAACAAGCAACCAATGCAGGGTATTTTGATGTCTATCTCGCGGTGCTCAATTGGGTCCTTTCTCAATATGGGCAGGCAGAAGATCATCGTAACTGGAGCAATGAAGAACGCGATTTATTCTTATTACGTCATGCTTTGTGGCCCGAAGAGAAAAGGAGTTGGGCACGCGATAATTTTGTTCCTACTGCTCGAAGTATTGGAAAATGGATTGACGATTGTGGTCTTTTTATTTTCGGATACTTGGTACGGAGGTTCTGGGAAGAGATTGTAAGGATTCATCAAGAAGAAAGTGGTTCGCTTGAAGATACGATATGGGTGACAAGCATTTTTCACGTTGATGTGAACGAGCTTAAACCTGTGATATAATAGAGTCCAGAGTTAATGTAAGGAAAAGGAGATTGCTATGCCCAAAAGCACCTGGATGCTTTCAGTAATACTAACACGTGATTCCCACCCAAAAACGGAAGAGGAGGTGAAAAATGCTTTCGATTCCTATTACCGCAAAGAATATGAGGCGGGACGAATTAGTAAGTTTTTGCCTTTCAAAGCTCCTTCCCAAGAAAATCAAACAGTAGAAGAGTAACATCTCAGTTACCGTCGCACCTTTAACGGTGAGGCTGGTCGTCAAAAGATCAGCCTCTTTTTATAAGCAGAATCCTAATGCGATTGCCCCGCAGTGACCCTTACGAGGTATTGACGTATTATAAAATATATGCTAGGAATTGCGGAGATAAAAATCCACTAAAAAGGAGGGTATTGACATGTAGAATATACCATAATGTTGTTGTTTTTTTGCGGAGGACAGACCACCTATAACCTGATGAGAGAGGAGCTTGTATGTTCATGTTTCGTTTAGTGGTTGCTTTAGGATTCATCATTTTTGCATCCCAACCAGCAGAAGCTCACACGCTGAATGTTGACCGGGACACATTTGTTGATACCGTGTCACCGGACCAGGTTGATGATAACTTTGGAGAAGAAGAAACATTGGATGTCAGTCCCGACAGGATGAGTCTGGTAAGGTTTGATTTATCGCTGTTTTCTCCCTGGGCGCTAGATGATGGCGTACCGCCCCTTGTTGTTTCTCATGATGATAGGGCGGTAGAGCAACTTCAAATGAGGTTGTTCGTTAAGAGCGTTGTCGGTTTGGGAAAGATTGGAATCCATCGGATTATGGAAGCATGGGACGAGGATCTTGTTACCGGAAATGCCGTACCTTTATTTGAGATTGATCCTCTTATAAAGGTGGATATTCCTGTTACGATCCTTCCCGATAACTTCCTTCTCGTAAATTTACCGAAAGATCTGCTGGAAGAGTGGATCGATTATCCGGACAGAAACCATGGTTTGCTTCTTATAAGCGATGGAGCCAGTATTGCCTTTGAGGCAAAGGAAAGTCCTCTCACCGGTAAACACCCGGAGCTTGAAGTTATCCTTAAGGGTCCAAAAGGAGATACGGGACCTAAAGGCGACACCGGTCCCGCGGGAGGTCCTGCTGGTCCTGAAGGAAAGCAAGGCCCTAAGGGCGACAAAGG
>PFEF01000010.1:15389-124069 GCA_002793915.1 Candidatus Ryanbacteria bacterium CG10_big_fil_rev_8_21_14_0_10_43_42
TTGGTCCTGCCGGCCCTGAAGGAGAAGTTGGTCCTGAGGGTCCTAAGGGTGACGCCGGTCCTAAAGGCGACAAAGGCGACACTGGTCCTACTGGCCCTAAAGGCGACAAAGGTGATAAGGGCGACGCCGGTAAGGGTGAAAAAGGCGATGCCGGTCCTAAAGGCGACAAAGGTGATATTGGCCCCAAGGGTGATAAGGGTGACGTCGGTCCCAAGGGTGACAAAGGTGATGCCGGTCCTTCCGGCAAAGATGGTCATGACGGCAAAGATGGTAAAAATGGCAAAAACGGTAAGAATGGTCTGAATGGCAAAAACGGAAAGGACGGTAAGAATGGTCTGAACGGCAAAGATGGCAAGGTTGGTCCTGCTGGTCAGCCCGGAAAAAACGGCAAGGACGGTAAAAATGGTAAAGACGGCAAGGACGGTGTATGTTCTTGCAATGATAAGTCTTTAGCTGAATCGTATGGTATCCTCACTCTGCAAGAGCAAGTGGATCTTCTTAGGGAGAGGATAGCAGAACTGGAATTATGGAGTAAGTAAGCGTTAGATTCGCATATGGGTGTCCCGTAACAAGGACACCTTTTTATTTTGCCTTACAGAAAGATATCCTCATAGAGTATTTCCTTTCATGGACCGAACGTACTACAGTGGTTATATACGTGCGTTGATTATTGATCATTTTTTATTTACAAAGACCGAAAGGCAAAATGGTGGTGGTGGCGGGTTACCAAACCGCATAGTCATCGCATAAAGAGTAACATTGTTGCTTTGTAGATTTTGGCATTTAAAAATGATATTTTTGATACGATATAAAAGATTACATATGCGGGAATAAGCGTACCTTATTATACAATAACATGTTATGGTATGAGTTTTAAAAAATATATTGTTGCCGGAGTTTTTGTTTTAGTTGGAGGAATGTCTGCATTTGTTTTGCCCGCATACGGACAAACAGGACCGTCCTCTTCATTGGATGATGTACGGGCCGCCATTCAATCTTTGCTTGCGGAAATAAGCACGTTGCAGGATCAGATTGATGAACTTCATGAAAATACCGAATTATCGAACGTTGAAAAGCGCGAGGCGATATATGAATTTAAAAAACAATTACAGGAAGGCATGCAGAATGAGGAGGTTCGCAAACTTCAGATAGTATTGGCGGAGTATCCCGATATTTATCCGAAAGGGCTGGTAACGGGATACTTTGGATCGCTTACTAAAAAAGCTGTTCTTGAATTTCAGAAAAAATATGGCATAGAGCAGGCCGGTGAAGTTGGGCCAAAAACTCGCGCAAAAATCAGGGAACTCTTAACGCTACGGATAAAAGAGAAAAAAACCATTCCGGAAGCTCTATCGGTTACTGCAGTACCGGAGGAGGAAATGGCAGTAGAAGAAAACATTGCTTCGGTTCTTCAAGAGGCGGTACCTTCTTTCGAAGATATGTATTTTACCGATACCTTCGATCGTTCGGATGCAATTGATTTGGGAAATGGCTGGACGGATATTTATGGCGGTTTGTCTATCGTATCTCATCATGTGGAACATGTGCCGGCGAAAAAAGAATTTATGGCGATACAGCTTGGCATAACGGGAGAAACCGAAGAGGTATCTGCCGAATTTACATCGTTTCATAATGCGTCCAAGCCGCGATTTGGTGTTGTGCTTCGATATCAGGATAGTAATAACTACTATTTCGTATACCGTCAGATGAATACGTCCCGGGATCTTTTTCGTATTGCCCGAAAGGTTAATGGAAAGTTAAGGATAATGAAAAGCGTTTTCGGTGATTCACAGCCTGAAGGACTGCCTTTTACGTTAACGGGTACGGTGGAGGGTACGCGTATAACTCTCCTTATTGATGGTGTAGAGATGCTTTCTTATGACGATGATCAATTTTCGGACGGCGCCGTGGGAATATATATGTACGCGCAAGGACGTGTTAATCAAGCGGATAATGTTGCAGTCGTTGTAGCGGGTGGGGGAATTACAGTACCGACAAATACGCCTCCCGCCGCCAATGCCGGTTCTGATCAGGCAGTATTTCTTGGTGATGTGGTAAGTTTTGACGCTTCCGCAAGTAACGATCCGGACAATGATGCGCTTACATACAAATGGGATTTTGGAGACGGACAAATGGATACGGGTGTACGCGCAGATCATGTTTACCAGTCAGTCGGTAAGTATACGGTAACGTTAACGGTGTCTGACGGGCAGGCGGAAGATAGTGATACGGCGACGGTGGGTGTTGAGAAAAAGAATATTCCGGCAGTAATATTCCAGGGATTTGGAGCTAATACGCGGGGAGGATCGGAAGGAAGTATTGTCAGAGTTACCAATCTGAATGATTCCGGACCGGGATCATTGCGCGAGGCTCTTTCAGGGGGAAATCGGACGGTAGTGTTTGATGTTGCGGGTGATATTAATCTTAACGATTTTATATATGTGGAAGGGTCTTTTGTAACTATCGACGGATTAAGTGCTCCGGCTCCGGGCATTACGTTATTAAACAAGGGGCTGGTAATTCGGGGAAATCGGGGAGCTCATGATGTGATTGTGCAGGGTATTCGGATTAAAAATTCTTCTATTGATGGTATTCAGATCGCATACGGGGCGTATAATGTAGTGATTGATCATGTATCGATTTATAATTCGCAGGATGGAAATATAGACATTACGGGAGATGAGAGAGATGCGTCTGTTTCCACTCATGACGTTACCGTTTCTTACAGTATTTTGGCCGGAGATAGATTAACAGCGGCAAGTCATAAAAATATGCTTATTAAATACAATGCATCAAGAGTAACTCTTCATCATAATTTGTTTATTGATTCCAATCAGAGAAATCCCCAAGCTCACAATGACGACTTCGGAGTACGGGCAGAAGAGACAACGTTGGATATGCGTAATAATATCGTTTGGGGATGGGGTCCGGGATACGGTAGTCTTGCGTGGTACGGTGCTAACGCCAATTTTGTGAATAATTATTTCAGTTCGCCTAATAGCTCTTTGTCGGATCAAAAGGAGGCGCTTGGCGTGTGTCCGTATAATTGTGCCAGCAGTTTGCCGGTAGAAGCACTGGCGTATGGTTATACCAGTGGAAATATGAGCGGAGATCCGATTGCCATTAATCTCAATACCATAGGAAATGTTAGTGCGCCATTCAGTGCACCTGCCGTTGATACGCAAGATGTATGTACGGCGGCGCGGGGGATTTTGGATGGAGCGGGCGCGCGGTTGTTGGACGTACTTAATATGAAGCATGTTGCTTCGGTGATATTAAACGGATGTTAAACAGCGAGAATGCGCTAACGGAAAGATGATGTACTATGTGTATATAATTGAATGTATGGACGGAAGTCTTTATACCGGGTTTACTACGGATCCGGCACGTCGCTTTAAAGAACATGAAGCGGGAATGGGAAGTAAATATACCGGAGTACACAGACCTCGCAAACTTGTACACACCGAATCATTTTCTACGCGCAGTCTTGCCATGAAGCGTGAAGCAGAAATTAAATCATGGCCGCGGGGAAAGAAAGTAGCATTAATTATGACACATTAAATATATGAAATCTTTGCGGTATAACATGCTCTCTATGGCGGTCTTTGCCGGAATAATATTTCCCGGGGGTGTTTTTGCGGCAGATGTTTTTGAGATATCGGGATGGATTCCGTATTGGCGATCAGAACAGGGCGTTGAAAACATTCTTCCCAACCTGGGAACCGTGACGGAGGTAAATCCTTTTATGTACGGTGTACGTGAAGACGGAACATTGCGTGCAGAATCTTCCCTGGAAAAACCGGAATGGGTACGGCTTAAGGAAGAAGTGCAAAAACAGCAGGTATATTTTGTGCCGACTATTCTTTGGAGCGATGCGGATGCGATTCATGCAACATTGAGCGACAGTGGAAATCGTGCAAAGCATATTGCAGGTATTATGGCGGAGGTGTCGCAATATGGTCTGGATGGTATTGATATCGACTACGAAAGAAAGTATGCTTCCACGCGACCATATTTTTCTTTGTTTTTAAAGGAACTTAATGAAGCGCTCGGAACAAAAATGCTTCAATGTACCATAGAAGCGCGGACACCGCTGGAGGACCGGTATTCATCTCCGGAATCCATCCCGCCGGATATTGAATATGCTAATGAATACAGTGATATCAACCGATATTGCGATCGCGTGCGTATTATGGCGTATGATCAGGGGCGTATTGATCTTACCTTAAACAAAAAAAGCGCCGGACCTTACATACCTGTTGCGGATACGGCGTGGGCGGAAAAGGTAATACGTCTTGCGCTTAAGGATATTTCGGCCGACAAGATGGTGTTGGGTATTCCCACATACGGCTATGAATATAATATGGTTTTTAATGCGGAAACCAACGGCATATCTTATGAACGCGTGACATCATTTAATCCCGCTTATGCGCAAGAACTTTCGGAGAAACTAAACAAAACGCCGATACGTAATTCCGCCGGCGAGTTATTTATTTTGTATACGACAGCGGAACTGCCGGAAAATAAAGGCGCGCTTTCGCCCGCCCGCGTGCGCATTCTTTCATGGGGAGATGCTAAAACGGCACAAATGAAAATCGATCTTGCGGAAAAATTAGGCATTCGCGGAGTTGCTGTTTTTAAAATAGACGGCGAGCAGGATCCCGGATTGTGGGACGTTCTTAAAAAAGCGAAAGAGAACGTTTCGGTTTCCGCCGAATCGTCATATGAGGCGCTGTTAAGCGGTGCGGATCTTATGTATGGCATGCGAACAGAGCGCGTGCGATTATTACAAATGTTTTTAAATAAGCAGGGATATGCCGTAGCTTCTGTTGGCGGAGGATCCGCAGGAAATGAAACCGTATTTTTTGGACCGGCAACGCGAGCGGCTCTTATTCGATTTCAAAAGGCGCAGGGTATACAGCCGGCAGTGGGGTATTTTGGTCCGATTACGCGAAGTGCCATGAAGGCCTTATAGGGCTTGCTTTTTATATTTTTTGTGATAGAATCTTTGTAGAGGCCATGTGCGGGCGGAGTTTCCTCACCTACCTGGTCCGTTCTCCGCCCGTTTTTTTTAAAGTCCTTGCATGAAAGGGCTTTTCTTTTTGTTTGAAAATAGGTATATAATAGACGTATAACACGCATAAGTATCACATAAATATGAAGACGAAATTGCCGGTTTCTTTTAAGGTCAATATTTTTCCCAAAAATAAGATTGATCTTTTGATATTTTTACTCATTCTTGCAACAGCGGGCGTATTTGGCTTTTTGTATAGGGAAGGAGAAAGAAAAAATGATGAACTTACGCATCAATTACTTGAGCTTCGCGAACAGTACCTGGAAAGCACATTGGAGCATAGCCGTGCGCTTGTATCTCTTGGGGCAAATCTGGAAGAAACGAGATCTGGACAGGAAGTTGTTATATCGAGTCTAAAAAATGATATTCAAACAGAAAAACAAAAAGCGAGTATCATTCAAGCCGAATTGGGAAAGGTGAGTGGTTCCGTTACAACGCTTGAGAAGCTAACCAATACGGATAAAGAGCTTCTACAAAAATATTCCAAGGTTTACTTTTTAAACGAACATTATATACCGGCACGCCTTTCTCTTATACCGGCACCATATACGTTTGATGTGCAGGTACCAAAACGCGAATTTCAAATCCATACAAGTGTATGGCCGCATATGAAGGCTATGATGGATGCCGCGGATGCCGCTATCGGAGAAGATATTCTTATAGCGTCGGCATATCGTTCATTTGGTACGCAGGCGCGGCTTAAATCAAGTTACGTTGTCTCATACGGAGCCAATACGGCGAATCAATTTTCCGCCGATCAGGGATACTCCGAGCATCAACTGGGTACGACAGTCGATTTTACCGTAGGAAATAAGGGGGCGGATATTGATTCATTTGAATCCACGCAAACATTTCGCTGGCTTACGCAAAATGCCCATACATACGGTTTTACTCTTTCCTATGATAAAAATAATTCCTATTATCAGTACGAACCATGGCATTGGCGGTTTGTCGGGATAAAGCTTGCTACCGATCTCTTCACCAAAGGCAAGCATTTTTATGATCTTGAACAGCGTGAAATAGATGCATATCTTGTTTCTATCTTTGATTAATTATTATTTAATCCGATTGTGCGTAGTTGTTTTGAACGATTATATGCACTATAATGACCTTAATTATATAGCACTATGGAAACCATAAAAAAGCATGCTGTTGTTATACTCGCATTTGCCTTACCACTCCTTCTTTTGGCAGGGGTCCTTGTGATGGCATATATGCCTCGCGCGCATGTATCAACGGAATATGATTTTATATATGCTACGTGTGATAATGCCAGTGAATTATATCCGTATGATTGCGGGCTTTATTTGAACAGTCTTTATGTGGTGGAAGATGGAAAGCTTAAGGTGCGTAACGTCGATGTTAACGAACAGATATTAAACGAGAAAAGACCGTTTCCCGTTTCGGATATGCCGTTGGATGGCGAACAGTTATATGTAGCACGTATTTTCTTTCATGATACGGACAAAAATGAGAGTCATGAAATAGCCATCGAAGAAGCGCAAGCATTGACGTTATATGGACTGCTTACGTCTCCCGATGGCGTAACGGTTGATAATGTGTATGATACCGGTCCGAGTTTTTTCCCTTTCTTTGATAATAATTCGCGGTACGGATATTATCTTACGAAAGGAAGCAGGCGAAGTCCGCTTAATATCGTAAATAAAGACGATAGATATTACTATCAGAATAATATTAAGTTTATCGGTTGGATAACGCCATAATGGAAAACCAAGAATTATTGGAGGAATTATCGGCAAAAATTGCTTCCGGCGCAATAGCTCGAGAAGATGTTTTAGCGCATCTCGGTTCCATGCCGGTAAAAGAGCCGGGACCGGAATATGGTTTTTTGAAAGAAGACGGGCATTTTTCTCTTTCAAAAGTATTATATATATTAGGTTCTGCCGTTGTTATATTGGGCATTGTGTTTTTAGTGGGACAGCTCTGGGATGATATCGGTTCTTTAGGGCGTATTCTCGTAACATTTGGTCTGGGAATTATGTTTGCGGGTATCGGCTCGTTTTTATTTGCGTCCAAGCCGGAGAGTCATTTAGGGCAGGTCTTTCATGGTATTGGCGGCATGCTGGTTCCGGGAGGCGCTCTTGTTATGCTTTATGAATTGGGCGGGAAAAACCCTGATATATGGCCGGTTACTTTTACTATCGGCACGGTCTTTTTGTTTTATCTGCTCCTTGCTTCATATCATAAAAACGCCATTCTTACCTTTTTTGCATTTGCAAACGGTACGGCTTTTATGTACCTTCTTTTTGCCGCCATTCTTGATAACACGCTTTATTTTCCGGATGATATATATGCCTATCTGACCATGGTGATAGGGGCGAGTTATCTTTTATTTGGTCAATCGTTTAAGGGTACGTGGAATAGTTACCTTACGGGACCTCTTAATTTTCTGGGGAGTGCGGGATTTTTAGCCGGTGCGTTTTCGCGCGTGTTTGATTCCGTTTTCTGGCAGATAATATTCTTTGCTTTGGCGGCGGGCGCCCTTGTGCTCGCTATTCGGGTACGAAGCCGGAGCATACTTGTGGTAGGTACATTATTCTTGATAGGCCATTTCGGGTATATTACCGGTGAATATTTTGCCGATTCAATTGGTTGGCCGATTTCTCTTGTTATACTTGGTCTTCTTTTTATCGGGCTTGGGTATGTTTCCATTAGCATCAATAAGAAGTATATCGGAACGGCGAAATAGCAGTAAATATATTTCTCAAATATGCCAAAGAAAAAAGGAAACATATATGTTTCCTTCGGTAGACTGTGATTATGTGAGCGAAATAAGCCAGAGGACTACCAGTGTAATAACTCCTAAGAACAATAGAATGCATGAGATGCCTATGTAGGTGTGAAGGTGGTCTATTATAGCTTGTTCCTTTTTAACCATTGTTTTTTTTCTATCTTCGGAGTTCTTACCGTATGACTTTAGTACAAGATCAAACCGTTTTTGGGCGGTACTTTTTAATAGAGAGAACATAATAAGTAATAGAAAGCCCAAAAAGGTACAAGATATTCCGATGACGAGCATATAATTCATAACACCTCCTTTTTCTCAAGTAAGATAAAAGCACACAATATTAAGTATGTCAATTTTCTCTACCGCTCATTTCTAGTATAATGGATGTGTGGTTAGAAACTAATAAAATGGTTATGGAACAAAAACATCCAACAACAGTACCAAATGTAACGCTCAAGACGCGCGTACGGGACGAATCTGTTCCCGGTGATAATCCGTTTCGTTGGCAGGACGTTACTACGGATGAGCTTTTTAAGGGAAAAAAGGTAGTGGTATTTTCGCTTCCGGGTGCGTTTACACCAACCTGTTCATCTACGCATTTGCCCGGATATGAAGCAAAGTACGACGAACTAAAAGCATTGGGAGTTGATGAAGTATATTGCCTAAGCGTGAATGATGCCTTTGTTATGTATCAGTGGGGGAAGCATCAGAATGTGGAAAAGGTAAAACTTATCCCTGATGGTTCCGGTGATTTTACGCGCGGGATGAACATGATGGTTAAGAAAGACAACCTCGGTTTCGGGGAGCGTTCGTGGCGGTACAGCATGTATGTCGATGATGGAAACATTAAAAAAATGTTCATAGAGCCCGGTTTTATGAATGACTGTCCGGACGATCCGTTTGAAGTGAGCGATGCGGATACTATGATTAAATATTTAAAAGAAGAAAAAGGCGCATAATAAAAAAGGAGCCGGTATACCGGCTCCTTTTTTATTGCTATGATTGCCATATGGACGAAGAAACAAAACAAAAGATTGATGCAATCTATGCTTCCGTTGAAAAAACACGAAAGTATTTCCTTTGGACGCTCATTATAAGTCTTGTTTTGTTTGCACTGCCTCTTTTGGGGCTCGTTATCGTTTTACCGCGCGTATTAAGCACGCTTACGGGGGGATTGTTGTAATGTTGATATATTTTTTAAAAGAGCGTATAACGAAAGGAAGAATTCTGAAAAAGGAGGACCAGGTATGCCTAAGTATGTGCTTCGGGATTTTCAGGAATATGCTCGCGGAAAGCTTCCTTCAAATACAAGGGAGTTAAAGTTGGAACACCTTTATTTTCTCGAAAAAATCAATCATATGGCGGTCCTCACATTCGACAATTGCTCTTCGAGTGATCTTCCTGATATAGACAAGACGACACCTCTTTCGGAGGAGGAATGGGCCGCTCTTTGTATGGAGCTAGAAAGTATTATGCAATAAAATGTATGTCACTTCATGTGGCATTTTTTGTGGGCGAGTAATATTTGACGCATTGCATTTTTATTTGTATAGTAGTGATGATTTTAACATCTTAAAAAGGAGAAGATACGACAATGCCTGATATGCAGGAATATGGTATATTTCCGTTTCGTTCCACGGATGCTTATTTTACCAGAAAAGCATTTGAGGAATGTGGTGTCATAACTAACGGTCAAAATCCGTGGGATCCAACAATTAAGGACTCGCGTTTTTACCAGCGAATAAAAAGACACGGATCCGTGGGTTTGGGGGATTCATATATGGAGAACTGGTGGGAGTGCGAAGATATAGCCGGAATGATAAAGCGATTGCTTGCGGGGGACATTCGAAAACACTTTGAGGGATTTCGAATATGGTGCATGTATTATCTGCCACAGCTTATTAATTGGAGTAGATGGCGGCCGTATGAAGTTGCTAATAGGCATTACAGTCTCGGAATAAAACTCTATGAGCTCATGCTGGATAAACGTTTAGTGTATTCGTGCGGATATTGGGAAAACGCGACAACATTGAATGAAGCGCAGGAAGCAAAACTGGATCTCATTTGCCGAAAGCTGGATTTACGGAACGGACAAATATTGCTCGATATCGGCTGTGGCTGGGGATCGCTTATGGCATATGCCGCGGAACGCTATGATGCCATATGTGTAGGTTTGACGGTATCAAAACCGCAAGCTTCCTATATTAATACCATTGCTAAAAGGAATAACCTTAGAATGATAGCGCATGTGGGGGATTGGTCTCATTTCAGTGGCGGACGGTATGACGCCGTTGCTTCCATAGGTATGTTTGAACATGTCGGATGGAGGAATTATAGGAAATTTTTTCGGATCGTATCGGGCATACTTAAGCCCAACGGACGTTTTCTTCTTCACACTATGGGGTCGGCAAAGACATTTCATACCGGGGATCCGTGGGTGCGAAAACGTATTTTTCCCAATAGCTCTCTTGGTTCTCGATGTCAGATTGAAAGAGCAAACGGTAACACCTTCTATATGAAGGATTGGCATACGTTTGATCAGGACTATTATCCGAAAACGCTTCGGACATGGTTTAATCAGTTTTCCGCCAATTGGGATGAAATCAAAAAGGATGGTGGTTATGATGATGCGTTTTATCGCATGTGGGAGTTTTATCTGCTTTCATTCGCCGGGGCGTTTGAGGCGGAGAAAATCCTACTGTGGCAGATCTTATTTTCCAGGGAACAAGGGCATATAGAAGAAGTACGGTAGATTTTTGGCTTGTATAGTGCAAGCTTTACCAAAGGACCATAAGGTCCTTTTTTATTATGGGCATTATCGATATTGGAAAGTGAGACCTCCTAATATTGATAGTAAAATACATATGGTACAATACGATGACTATGAATCAGCAAACGGCGCTTGCCATATTAAAGACGGGACGCAATGTATACCTTACCGGAGCCGCGGGAAGCGGTAAAACGTATGCTCTTAATAGCTATATTACCTACTTAAAAGAGCGTGGCGTGTCCGTTGCGATTACGGCATCCACCGGCATTGCGGCAACACACTTGGGCGGCAGTACCATTCATTCATGGGCGGGTATCGGTATTCGTGATTTTTTAAGTGCACGGGATATTGATGACATAACGCAAAAAGAACATGTTGTAAAGCGCATGCAGAGTGTGCGCGTACTTGTTATAGACGAAGTATCCATGTTGCCGGCGGGTGTTTTGGATATGGTGGATCAGGTATGCAGGGCGGTAAAACGCTCGGATATGCCATTTGGAGGTATGCAGGTGGTTCTTTCGGGAGATTTTTTCCAACTGCCTCCTATTACGCGCGGCAATGAACCGGTACGGTTTGCATACGCATCGGACGCATGGAAGGGTATGAATATTCGCGTATGCTATTTGGGCGAACAATTTCGACAGGATGACGAGACGCTTCTTCGCATATTGCATGAAATACGCGACGGAAAAGTATCGGAGGAATCGCGCGATATACTTATAGAATGCAAAGAACGCACGCTTGATAATGGCATGACGCCCACGCGGCTTTTTACGCATAACGTGGATGTTGACGCACTCAACGATAAAGAGCTTTGTGATCTTTCCGGTTCGGAAAAATCGTATGAAATGAAAACAACCGGACGTGCTCCGCTTGTTGCATCACTGGAAAAAAGCGTATTAGCGCCCCGAACTCTTCGTTTAAAAAAGAACGCGAAAGTCATGTTTGTGAAAAATAATTTTGAGGAAGGATACGTAAATGGAACATTGGGTGTCGTGGAAGATATTCGCGGGGATGTTCCGGTTGTGCGCACATTTAGCGGAAAAAAAATATGGGTACATCCGGCGGAGTGGGCTATTGAAGAGGACGGTAAGATGCGTGCACGGATTGAACAACTGCCAATTCGTCTTGCATGGGCCATTACCATCCATAAAAGCCAGGGGATGAGTATGGATGCCGCGGAAATAGATCTTTCCCGATCATTTGTGGAAGGGCAGGGATATGTTGCGCTTTCACGGCTTCGGTCTTTGCAGGGCCTTATCTTGACGGGACTTAATGCCATGGCATTTCGGGTACATGCGGACGTGGCGCGGGTAGATGCGATTCTTAAAAAAGAATCAAAAAAATGGGAGGAAATGTTTTTGGGATTAAGCGATAGGGAAATATGTGCAATGCAGGATAATTTTATAAAAATATCCGGCGGCACACTCGATTCGAAAGATATTGCGGCGAATAAAGAAAAGGTTTTGGAAGAAAAAAAACCCAAGAAAGAAAAGCAGTCCACATATGAAAAAACCCGTATTCTCATGGAGAAAGGATTATCTCTTTCCGAAATTGCCGGAGAGCGTGGTATGGCAATAGGAACTATTATTACTCACCTGGAGAAATTAAAAGAGAAAAAAGTACCCGTTAATTTTGAGCAATTTAAGCCAAAAGATGAGAGCTTTGAAAAAATTGCCGCGGCATTCGCGGGTGTGGAAGATAATAAGTTGGGTCCGGTTTTTGGTAAACTCCGCGGAAAGTATTCGTATGAGACTATTCGGCTTGCCCGTCTCTTTCTTTAGTAAAACCTCCGTGTTCGGCATATTTCTGCGTTACGGGGCCCCGCTCGTTCCTCCGCCGTATGTTTAAATACGTCTCCGTCACTCGCTTCCCCGTGCCTTGAACTGCACTCAAACACGAAGGTTTTATTAATTTAAACTTTTTGGTAAGTATACCTTGTTTGTAAGTAGGGGATTTTTCGATATATTATGGGTATGAGCAACTTTTTCCAATATCAAACATTCAAAGAATCTGCCATGAACTTATTTGAGCAGATTTTGGTTGGTTTTAATAATGGAGAGTGGGGTTTTCTTTTTCTGTATTTTTTCGTAATTGTACTTTTGTTTGTAATTACTCCTACTGTAGGCGTTATTACTATTGTAAAGTTTTTCCAATCTGGGAAAAAACTTAAAATAGAACCTATTTGGAAAAGTAGAAGTGGAAAACCGATGGTTATATTAAGTGTTTCTAATGTTGGTGCAAAAGGAGTATATCTAGAATATTATGGATTTACAAAATGGAATGGTGAAAAGGTTAAAGAACCAGTTACTCATGTAGAGCTATATAAAAAATTTGAACCAAATGATGCAAGGAAACAATTATCTTTCTATAGTGATATAGAAGGAAAGCCGTTAGAATTGAACATGAATGATATATATTACTTTTACGTTACAACATCTGTTGATGATATTTTTAAGAAATATAACAAACCGCCAATAATTAGAGGTATTGTTTGGTGTTATAAGCGGTTAAAACTTATTCCTTGAAAAGGTAATATAATTACTGTTGAATATAAATATTATGACGATTGCAAACTATAAAAAGGCAGAAAAATATTCTTCTGAGGTACTCAAGGAGAATTTTGTGCTTTCTCCACCAGTTAATATAAAAGAACTTGCTAAAAATTATGGATTGGAAGTAATTGAATTTGATTTTGGAGAAGAGGCAAATAATATATCTGGTTTTATAGATATAGAAAAAAAGAAAATATATGTAAATAGTAACGATTCGGAAAATCGTAAAACATTTACTGTTGCACATGAGTTGGGGCACTGGTTACTTCATAGAGAAAAATTAGATACAAACCCTGATTATGCAATTCTTTATAGACAACCACTTGGTAAAGCAAATAAAGATCCGATAGAAGCTGAAGCAAATTTCTTTGCAGCGACATTACTTGTCCCTAAAGAATTGCTTGATAAGGAAGAAAATAAAGACCCTACTTATCTAGCAGGGCGTTTTAAAGTATCAGAGGAAGTTATTGGGTACAGATTGGAAGATACGAAAAAGAAAATATGAGTGAGTATGATACAGTCAAAAAAATTCTTGAGAACAGAAAAAATCAGGTGCGAATTCAAGGTTTTGAGGAGTTTTTTAAACTTCGTAAAGAATGGGCTAGAGGAATATTGGGACTTTTGTGGGTATTAGTTATATTCCAAATTATTACTACCTACTTAATAGGCTTTGGTAAGGTTGATTTTCAAAATTATAGAGTATTCCTTTATATTGTCATTGGGGAAAGTTTTGGTCAAATTATAGGATTAGCCACCATAATTGTTTGGTTCTTTTTTAAAGGGAAGAGTAATAAAAAATGAAAAAAGATAATACAACGGCAGACAAGGGATTTTTCCACACCCTACTCAATAAAGCAATAGGTGATGTTAAATCCGTTCCAACAACACCTCAAAAATTGGAATGAAAGCGGTGGCGTAATAGGACACAGCGGGATTGGTTGAATTTTGTTGGGGTGTGTATAGTATCCTTCTTTATGTATGAAGGATTTTTTATATACAGAAGAGAATTACGAGCGGTGTTTTTGTTGTGTGGGGTGAAATGTGCTAGTAATACTACATGGCATTTGTTGATGAAATAGACATATATGCGCGTGCGGGCGACGGTGGAAACGGCGTTGTTCGGTGGCGCCGGATGCGGAACATAGAATTTGGCGGGCCGTCCGGCGGGGATGGCGGACGCGGAGGGGCAGTGTACCTTCGCGCTGTTCGGGACGTGCATTTGCTTTCCAAGTATCGTGTGAAGAAAGAATTTATTGCAAAGCGCGGACAGGATGGAGGAAGTGATTCTCTGGAAGGAAAAAACGGAGAAGATTTATATATTGATCTTCCCATAGGATCCGTTGTCACTAATGTGGAAACACAAAAAAATATTTCCCTTTTACACGAAGGAGAGGAAGTGCTTTTACTGGAGGGAGGGAACGGCGGACGCGGAAATGAATCATTTAAAAGCTCGCGTAACCAACGGCCGCGCCAGGCAACGCGGGGACGTGCGGGAGAAGAAGGATTTTATCATATTGAACTTGAGCTTATTGCCGATATCGGCCTCATAGGGCTTCCCAATGCCGGGAAAACAAGTTTGCTGAATGAATTTACAAATGCGCATGCAAAGGTGGGCGCATATCCGTTTACCACATTGGAGCCTAATTTGGGAGAATGTTATGGATATATTATTGCCGATGTTCCCGGACTAATAGAAGGTGCGGCGGAGGGACGCGGACTGGGACATAAATTTTTACGGCATGTAAAGCGTCTTTCCGTTTTGGTACATTTAATTTCTCTTGAAAATAAGGATCCGGTAAAGACCTATGCAACCGTACGCAATGAACTTGCAGAATATGATAGCGATCTTTTAAAAAAGAAAGAAATTATTGTTCTTACAAAAACGGATATATTATCGGATAGAAAAGAAGTAGAAAAAATTATGACAAAAATGAAAAAAATCTCGCCGCTCGTGTACACCGTATCCGTTTATGATGATGCATCGCTTAAAGCGCTTAATGACATTCTCTTGCAGGAAGTAAAAACAGCTATTGACGCTAGTTAGTGAATATATATAGTTAAGAAAGATTGTTCGGAAAGGATATTCCTATGGCAAGAGGAGTTTGTTGTAAATGCAAGAGGGTGTTTAAGCTCGTGAAGGGAGAAAGGGGATTTGATGTTATTCCCGTTCATTCGGAAGAGTTTAACAAGGGGAATTGCCGAGGCAGTTTAGTTGTGCCTACGAAGGTTCTTTACGGAAATGAGGAAAAATAAGATGGAATATGTAGGGCGACTATGCCTCCCGATTATACGTATATATGGGAGGCATTATAATGTTTGTGAAAGAAACGCAACATGCGATATAATGGCAATGTGGGGAGTTGTATGATATGTGTGGCTCCGTTAAAACAATGTGTCGGAGAAAACGTGGAAAATATTAGATTAATACTATCGTTCATGAAAGGACTTTTTATATTGCTCGTCATTCTTATCATCGGAGGGGGAGGATATTATGTTTATCAACAACAGGGGCGCGTGCTTACCGATAGTGATATGACCGAGGAAGAAACAATGCCTGATGAAAAAGCGTTAGAGGCATTTTTTCAGGAAACACTCGTTGTAAAATCGGTAGAGCGTATCGGGTTTCCAATAGAGGGATTTGATGCCACACTTCTTTTGCAGGCATTTCCTCGCCTGGAAGAAAGGGATTTTGATGGTGTGAAGTCATTTGAGGGGCATTATGAAATTACGGACGGCACGCTTGCATTTATCCGCGACCAGGAAAGTCCCGTTTCTTCCGCGGAGCGTACAATATCAAATGAGGGATATGTTATCCTTTTGAACAATGTTTCTGCCAGACTGGAAAAAGACATACGGGATGAAGCATCCATTACGGATCTTATATCGATGCTTGCCGGAGAGGAGGGTGTGTCGTCGGTGCCGATTATGCAGGAATATGAAGGAAAGGTGGTATATACGGTGGACGCCGCTGTGGATCCGGAGCCGCTTGAAGCAGATTGTCGTCTACGAGAAGGCACATTTAACGATTGCGGTACTACATGCGCGCCAAATGCGGAGGTATGTACAAGCGTTTGCGCTTTTACTTGTGAATATTAATTTTCTTTTAAAATAACACCATGAAATCATTTTTATTCATCGCAGTATCTCTTATTATTTTCGGTGCCGGATGGTACTTTATTTCTCCTTTGGTGGTAAACAAAGAGATCGACGAGCAGTTTCCGGATGTTTCCGTTCCCACATCAATGCCAACATCGGAAGAACTTGCGGAAATGTCGCCTGAACAGTTGGATGCTATAAAGGAAAATGTAATGGCGGAAACAGCGGCGATGCCCGATACGATAATGGAGGAGGATATGCCTCATGAAACGGAACCGGTAATTCTTGCTAAAGGGATGTTTAAGGATGCCGATGGTTTTCATAGAGGCTCCGGTGATGCGGTTATATATCAATTACCGGATGGAAGCCGTATTCTTCGGTTTGAGAATTTTTCAGTGACAAACGGGCCCGATTTGCGGGTATTGCTGGTTGGGCATACGGATCCGAAAACGCGAGATGATGTTATGGACGGGGACTATGTAGAGCTTGATAACTTGAAAGGGAATAAGGGAAATCAGAATTATGAACTGTCAGCTGACATAGATATTACGGCATATCAAAGTGTTGTTATTTACTGCAAGCCGTTTCATGTTGTATTTTCAACCGCACTTCTTCAGTAGCGTTATTGGTAGCGTGAGAACATAATAAAAATGAAAATAGAAATATCCCTTATTATAAATCGCGCCATACAGCTTCTCTTAGCCTTTTTATTTATTCATAATGTTAGTTCGCGATTGTTTTTACCCATTATTGCGGTATTTATCACGGAGATGATAGGGGGAGCGACGCTAACGACCGTGGGATTTGCGGTAGCACTTTATTCCATTGCAAAATCCATTGTGCAAGTGCCGGTGGCGCGTTATACCGATACGCATGACGGAGAGTATGATGATTTCTATATCATGTTGGCGGGGTCTCTTATTACGGCTATATATAGTTTCGGGTTTATTATCATATCGACACCGTTGCATCTTTACCTCTTATCGTCTTTCGGAGGTGTCGGCGCGGCGCTTTTAATGGCGGGATATTATGGTATTTTTGCGCGTCACGTAGATAAGGGATCGGAAGGATTTGAATGGAGTTTATTCAGTGTAGGAGGGCTTACTATCTCAACGGCAATCGGAGGGGCAATTGGAGGAATTTTTGCCGACATGTTCGGGTTTTCCATGCTTTTTATGGTATCCGGTTCGCTTGCTATGGTTGCGAGCTTGCTCCTTATATTTTTGCGTCCGTATATGTATAAGATGCGGCGGGAAATGAAAGTCCCTCCCCTTAAAATATAAAGTAACGTTTGAGTATGAAAATATGCTATCCGTGCATGGCGGTTCTTACATTATTTCTTATATTAGCAGTACATGCATTTGCTCTCATTGCCGGATTATATGAGATGTCATTTATTTGGATTGATATACCGCTTCATATTGGCGGGGGTATTTTTTTCGGTTTTGTCTGGTTATGGTTTCTAGGCACATCATACGGCGCAAGGATTTCGGGAAGTCCGTCGTTGTTTATAATGAAACTGCTGATTATATTAATAGCACTGGGAGGTAGTTTTCTGTGGGAACTTTTTGAGCTTGGTATGACGCTCTACGCACGAGATATGGCATTCATGGTTGGGTGGTATACGCCGTCTGTGAGTGATGCCCTGACCGATATACTTGCCGGTATCGCCGGCGGTGCAACACTTGCAGGAGTTATTAAAAGAAATAGCATGTAAGTATATGGAGAGTATGCATTTTTCATCCGAAAATATCAAAAATGGTTTGGAGACGGGAAAGGAGCGGGAAGTACGAGAGGCAATATTTTCCTCTTTGATAATAGATCAATTGCTTACAACTACCGAAAAATCGTTAGAGGATGCTGATTATGAAGATGATGAGATAGAAGAGTTTAAGGAAGCTCTTGTCGGTTTATCGTCGGAAGAAATAAAAGGAGTTCTTTCTTTGCCGTATGAATTGCGCGGCGTTGTTTTTAATATGTATAAAAAACGTATAGAGAAAGGAGACAGTACGCCTAGTCGTATGGTGAAGGATTTAAATACGTTAGCAGAAGAGCACGGGTTTACGATAGGATATCATATTTCCAATATTGATTTGGAGCCTCAAGTTTCAACGGACGCAAAAAAGAAAGAATGGAATATTAAAGGGTATGAGCTTGATGATAGAGACGGGGTTCCTATGGCGTATTACAGTTTGGATTATGGAAATGTATATCGTCAAAAATCAGGAAAGTATTTATATCTTGTGCGTGCCGAAACGGGAGAACGTACATCTCATAAAAGAGATCTCTCTAACAATTGGGGGCGTTCTACGCAATTATCCATAATTGAAAAAATTAATATACACGAATTTGATGAAAAAACAGAAAGAGCTTATAAAGAGATTTCGGAAAAATAAAAACCACCTATGTGGTGGTACGGATGATGGCAGATGTGATGCGCAGTGTTTCTCTGATGTTATGCGTATTCTCGAATGACTGTAGCCATTTAAGAAGAAGAGGGTGGTTTTTTAGTGTTTCTCTGATGCCGTTATTTGTTATGGGATGAGGTAGTTTTCCGAGGAAAATTTTTGCTGATATTATATCCTGAAAATTGGGGTTGTAGGATGAGAAAGAGGCATCTTCAGAATATTGTTCCAGAAAAGACAATACTGCGGTAACAATTTGCTCACAATTAAGCATGTGGTCTCCTTTTCTGATTCATATAGTACTATAATATAAATTTTATGTCAATATTATTCTTCATTTTTAAAAAAAGGTACAGTAAGTGTGTATGGAACCACTTGCTTCCCGTATACGTCCGCGCACCCGTGATGAATTTGTAGGACAAGAACATTTGGTAGGTGCCGGAAAACCTCTTAGAATAGCTTTGGAAGAAAAGCATTTATTCTCGTTTTTGCTGTGGGGACCGCCGGGTGTAGGGAAAACAACGCTTGCACGCATATATGCTCGCAGTCTGGACGCTTGCATGTATGAGCTTTCGGCTGTATCTGCCGGTAAGGATGATATACGAAAAATTATAAAGGAAGATACGGGGGAACGTCCCAAAGTTCTTTTTTTGGACGAAATTCATCGATTTAATAAAGCACAGCAGGATTTTCTTCTTCCGTATGTCGAATCGGGCGTAATTACTCTTATTGGCGCTACAACGGAAAATCCCAGTTTTGAAGTTATAGCTCCTCTTCTCTCACGATGCCGTGTTTTTGTTTTACATGAATTTTCTCATGAAGAAATGAAGCGTATTATCGCACGCACTCGGCTTAAGATTGATGATGAATCGCAAGATTGGCTTATAGAAGCGTCTAACGGGGATGCGCGCCAGGCAATTACTATGCTAGAAGCCACTCATGCGTTGTATGGCGATATTACGCTCACCGCCCTTAAAGAAACGTTGCAATCACAATTTTTACGATACGATAAAAAGGGAGAGGATCACTATAATACCGTGAGTGCATTTATAAAAAGCATGCGTGCAAGCCAGCCGAATGCCGCTTTATATTATTTGGCACGCATGGTAAACGCCGGAGAGGATCCGAAATTTATTGCTCGTCGTATGGTTATATTCGCAAGTGAAGATATTGGTCTTGCACAGCCGACCGCCTTGGTAGTTGCGAATGCGGTGTTTCGTGCGGTAGAAACGGTTGGGTATCCGGAATGTGCCATTAATTTGGCTCATGGTGTTTCTTATTTGGCGGGCGCAAAAAAAGACAGAAGTTCGTATGAGGCATATATGCATGCCACGGCAGACGTGAAAAAGCATGGCAATTTGCCGATACCTATGAGTATTCGCAATGCGCCGACTGATCTTATGAAAGAGATCGGATACGGAAAAGATTATGAAGCATATACGAAAGAAAGTCTTCTTCCCGATGCCATAAAAAACAAAAAGTATCTGTGAGCAGTTATGTATGTATGAATACGAATTATATAACAGGAACTATTATAGTAACGTTTCCTCTTCTCTTTTTACTTCTGGTGGCTTTTATGCATTAAGAAAAAGCGATACAATGGAGATATGTTTGAATCGTTTACACCTTTCGCGGCATATGAAGATATCGTTCTCCTTTTTGTTCGGGTGAGTTTAGGTGTTGCAATGATGTATTTTGGATGGGATAAGGTACGTGATCTTAGAGCCAACGCGGATGATTTCACCAAGATGGGGTTTAAGCCCGGGTGGTTCTGGGGTACGCTCATTGCTTTATTGGAATTCGGAGGCGGATTGTTAATGATCGGGGGTATTTTTGTCGGATTTGTCGCCTTTTTGTTTGGGTTTCAGATGGCGTTGGGAGGAATTATGAAGGTATTTAAATGGAAAAAACCTTTTTCGGATTCTTCATATGATTTTATCCTACTCGCCCTTACGCTTGTATTTCTTACCTATGGTCCGGGCGCATATGTACTTTTTCGTTGAGATATTTACAGATAATCGAGCAGGCGATCGTAATTAATAAAATCAAGAAGCTGATATCCGTATTGTATAGTAAGGCCAAATTGGTCAGTAACAAGAAGAATGCCAAGCAGGACTAAGAATATGCCGCCGACTATGGAAACGGCGCCCAGGTATCTCGTATAGTTGGCAATATACGCGGATGCTTTTGCGTATCCGGCGGCAAGAATAATAAATGGAATCGCAAGACCAAAAGAAAAAACAGTAAGAAGAAGAGCGCCGGTAACGGCGGTGGCTGATACGGATGCCAGGAAAAGGATGGATCCTAAGATGGGTCCCACGCATGGCGTCCAACCGAACGCAAAAGCGCCTCCAATTATTAGCGAGCTAGACGGCTTGCCAAGCTCAAGCCATGATGGAATGGGGATATGTTTTTCAGTTTGAAACAGAGCGAGTTTAAATATGCCGAGCATAAAGAGACCAAATAAAATCACAAACGCGCCTCCTATGCGAGCGAGCCAAATACGATAAGGCACCAATGTTTGCCCTAAAAGACCGGCAAGTGTTCCAAATACGATAAAAACAATACTAAATCCCAGAATAAAAAAAATACCGTTTAGGAATATTTTTCTACGCGCCGCCCGGGCAATATCATGATTCTGATTTTGTAAATCCTTTTGGTCAACACCACTGATAAAACCCAGATATGCCGGTACGAGCGGAAGGGTGCAGGGAGCGAGAAAAGTAAGCAGTCCCGCAACGAAAGATGAAATAACAAAACTGATCCCCATTTTATTGTGTCGGAATTACAGATGATGCGTTATTCACGTTTTATTTGTCCGATGAAAGCGGCAATTTGTTCATAGGGAAGTGCTCCGCTTACGGGAGTTCCTTTGCCGTCGGGACCAATAATAACGGAGTAAGGCGTGCCACGTCCGCCGGATGCAGTAGCGTCCTGTAGATCGGCGTCTACGGCATCGGATGCTTCTTTTGAAGAGAGACAGGCATTAAACGCATCGGTGCTAATATTAAGATCGGAGGCGATTTGTCGATAGAGGCTAGTGTTAAGATTTTGCTGATTGGCAAATAGGCGATCAGAGAATTCCCAAAATATATCATTACCTCCAAGGGAAGCCGCGCATTCTGATGCCACGGACGCTTCGCGGGCACTGGAATGAATTTGCGAAAGCGGGAAGTGACGGTACACCCATCGCACGTCATTGGGAAAATCTTCAAGTATACGTGCAAGAGTGGGATGAAATCGACTGCAAAATGGACACTCATAATCGGAATACTCCACAATGGTAATGGGGGCGCTTGGATTACCGCGGATGTGGTCATCGTCCGTGACGGGGCGTACGGTTACTTCTCCCCGCGGCACGTCTGCATTAACAGAATTCTCATTGCCGGCGAGAGCAGTTTTGCCGAGTTCGGGAGAGGATATGCGGTTACCGGAAAAAATAATGGCACCCGCAATAAATAAACTCGCTACGATAATAGCACCCGGCACATTTAAAAATCCTTGATCTGTTTTTTGCATATGGATACGTATTACAGTCCCAGTGAGGAGCGTACTTTTGCTTCGTCAAATCCAATGATCATTTCTTCCCCTATAAAAATTACCGGAACACCCATTTGTCCGCTTTTTGCAATCATCTCATTTCTTTTTTCAGTATCGGTCGCAACATCATATTCGGTATATGTTATGGCATGTTCTTTAAAGAATTCCTTTGCCATATTACAAAATGCACAAGTAGGGGTTGAATAAATTGTTACGTTTTTTTGCTCTTCGCTCATAAAAATATGTTTTAGCTTAATAAATCATAACTCAACAAAAAGATTCTCCTTATGTATTCTACACCAGGATCTTAAAAAGTAAAAATTCATAAAACGAGAATATATGTATATAGGCAATTTAAAACCCCCTATTGGGAGTTCATGGTAAAAATAGGGGGGGAGGTAGAAGATATTAAAGGGTTTTGTATTGTAGGTTTGTAGTAGGGATATGTGCGGGGAGTGGGTAAGATTCAGTTGAGGGGTAGGGGTAATGGTAGAAGAGTAGAGGGAGGGGGTAGGTGTCGGGATTGGGGGGAGGTTGCTAGAGGGGGGAGAGGAGTCGGAGTTACTACAAAACTTTCTTAAATATCTTTAAAAGTTCTTTTGTTATTTATAATGGTATAAGATATGCTGTCGGTACTCAAGATACAAAAGCAATAAACCTGTGGATAACTATTATAAGAGAGTATGGTAATAGCTTACAATAAGGATAGTTTATATATACTTACATAAAAAGGTCGTTTTAATTCAGTTGTTTAACGTATGTCTATGAAAGCACTTCATGTAGTTACCTTTATCCTTCTTGTGGTGGGAGGTCTTAATTGGCTTCTTGTCGGCTTGTTTCAGTGGGATATTGGGCAAGTTCTTGGTGGTATGGATAGTATGTTGTCCCGCATTGTGTATGTTCTTGTGGGAGCTTCCGCCGTTGTTGTTTTATTTACACATAAAAAGGATTGTCGGGCATGTTCAATGGGAGGATCAAAGCCTTCTATGCCGCCAACAAATCCGCAGGGCTCGAATATGGGTGGTGCGGGAATGTAATTTCCTTTTTGTCTCATAAATTTCAAACACATAAAATGACCCCGGAGGGTCATTTTATGTGTGCATTTTTTTAATGGCATGGTATATAATGGACGCATGAATAATAAAGAAGAAAACAAGAAGATTATCAAATCGGATGAAGAGTGGCGAAAAGAATTAACGCCCGAACAGTATCATATAACACGCGAGGGAGGAACGGAGGCGCCGTTTACGGGGAAGTATTATGCTTCCAAGGAAAACGGTATGTATGTATGTTCCAATTGTGGAATACCGCTCTTTTCTTCCGAAACAAAATTTGATTCCGGTTCCGGCTGGCCAAGTTTTTACAAGCCGGCAAAGGATGATAATGTGGAGCTTCGGGAGGATACGAGTATGGGTATGATGCGTACGGAAGTGGTATGCAAACGATGCGGTGCACATTTGGGGCATGTGTTTGATGATGGGCCGAAGGAAACGACCGGTAAGCGGTTTTGTATTAATTCCGCTTCCCTTGAACTTGAAAAGGATGAATAGTTGTATATTTAAAAAACATCCCCGAGCACGGCGGTTTCGCATTACGGTGCATGCCGGCGGGCGATGCTTAGTGACGGTACCGCCGCGTGCAACGGCGCGCGGTCTTGCTTTGTTTATGAAGGAGCATGCCGGTTGGCTTGAGAAAGCTCTTGGTCGAATGAATAGCGCTTCGGTGATACCGCGTTATACGCGTGCAGAATATATAAAACATAAAGAGGAAGCACGCGCGCTCATACGAAAGAACATCACGCTTCTTAATAGGCATTACCAAGTGCCTGTTGGGAGGGTTAGTATTCGGGATCAGAAAACCTGCTGGGGAAGTTGTTCCGGATCAGGGAATTTAAATTTTAATTATCGCCTGCTGTTTATGCCGCCGCAGATAGCTATGTATGTGGTGGCGCATGAATTATGTCATTTGAAAGAATTTAATCACTCTGCACGTTTTTGGGCGTTGGTGTCGGAAACGGTGCCGGACTATAAGCGCATACGTCAGGAATTGCATGCGCGTGGCGATATGATGCGTGTATAGTAATCAAGAGTATGAAATTACCTTCCATAAGGGGACATAAGGTATCAGTGCTTGTTTTGATGGGGATTATGATCCTTGGTATTAGTATCGGATATGTTCTTACCTATCCCCAACGGTTCGGTATGTGTGCTCTTTATACAGTTGAAGGTTGTGTTTCGCTATATGCGAATACTATCGGACGACCTCTTCTTATTGGGTGTACTCCATTATTGGGTTTGTTATTCTTTTTATTTATTTCCCCTAATCGCGTATTTTATCGATGGATTCTTTTTTCTGCGGCCTATGTGCCTGTCGGACTTCTGCTTATTCTTATATCTGATCCGCATGGCGGTATTTATTCATATAATATCGATACCGAATTTATGGTTTGGCTTGTTACGGGGATGTTTCTTATAGTAAGCTTTGGTATTATCCTGTTTTATACAATTACTCAAAAGAGCCGGTAGTCTGGGATTGAGATATAATACCTAAGATTACACTGAAACTTTTAGGATGTTTTAGTGGGGAAAATATCTGTTTTCGCACATATCCGCACGTCAACTAAAACAGATGCGTTTTTTGTTCGTTTCCTTATGCACAAACATAAGAACTTTTTTTGTTGACGCCCGCACATATGAGTGTGATACTAAATGTAATTCTACTTATATATGTAGCATTATGAAAAAAATCGTCTATATTATTCTCTTTACCTTCCTGGGAATTTTGGTGCAGTTTCTTGTGCATGCCGTTTTTGAAATGTGGTATGTGGCACGGCTTGTTGTCAATTTCCCGGCGTATGGGCTTGGTTTTTCGTGGGAGGAATGGGTGACGATTCATTCCGTTCTCTCATGGATTCTTTTTGCGATAGGCGGGTATATTGGTTATCAGGAAGGTGTTATTTGGTGGGAATATTTATATGAAAAACACCCGCAAAAGCCGAAAAAGAAAAGTAAAAAAGTAATTGCTTAATATAAATAATAATAAAAATATGATTCAGCGCATAAGTACTTTTCTGTTTGCCGTTGTTATCGCTTTTTTCCCGTTTGCGAGTATGGCCGCGGATTTACGTATGGGAGAACAGGTCTCCATTAAAAAAGGGGATAATATTCGTGATGTATACATTGCCGGGGGAGATGTTTCATCTTCCGGTGATATTGGTGGTGATTTTCTGGCGGCAGGAGGGAATATTTCGCTTGTGGGAAATGTTTCCGACGATGCCGCGGTAGTGGGAGGATCACTTACGCTTACGGGATTTATCGGAGATGATTTGCGTGTCGTTGGCGGAGATGTCTTTATAGGCGGTACGGTTATGGATGACGTTGCGGCGGTTGGCGGACAGATTCATATTGTTTCAGGAGCCGAAATAGGAGGGGACGTTGTTGCGGCCGGCGGACGCGTTGTAGTGGAGGGTACTGTTGGTGGAGATGTTCGCATCGTAGCGGGAGAGGTGCGTATTGATGATGTTATTTTGGGTAATGTCGATATTAAGGCCGATAAGGTTACGTTAGGAAGTTCGGCGATTATTCAAGGGAACTTTACTTATACGGCGCGTGAAGAAGCGGTTATAGAGAATGGTGCCGTGGTTGCCGGTGAAGTTGTATTTACGGAACGTATGCATTCGCCCGTAAAAACAAAAGAACCGAAGGCATTTTTAGCCGGATTGTTCGGTGTATTTTTTGCCATTCGATTTATTATGTTTTTAGTTGCGGCGCTTGTGCTGGGACTTTTGTTTACGAAGTTTTCCGAAAAGGCGGTAAAAATAGCAATGAATGAAACAGGTAAGGAATTTATGCGCGGTCTTGTTGTGTTGATTGTAGTACCTATTGCAAGTTTTCTTTTACTTGTTTCACTTGTAGGAACGGTGTTGGGGGGTATGGGTTTTCTTGGATTTTTGTTTCTTGTAGGTCTTGCTAAAATATATGCAAGCATTATCTTTGGCGCTTGGTTGCAGAAAAAAATCATGAAAACAAATACCTATGAAGTTCAATGGAAGTCTATAGTAGGCGGTGTTTTTGCACTTACGGTTATTACCATGATTCCGGTTGTCGGATGGATTTTCGGGTTTCTGATGTTGCTTTTGTCTCTTGGAACACTTTCGCGCCTTATGTATGAACGTATCGTCAATGCATGATACGGATGAAAGTCAAGATAATGATTATGAACATCATAATCGTGGGTTCCGTTATGTCCGGGCAGGGGTAGCTCTTCTTGTTGCTGTGGGGCTTATATATTTTTCAGGCATATATCATTTGTTGCTTTATCGCGAGACGCCCATCTCACAACAGAAAAATATCGAAAGCATACTTCCGTCAGAGGCGATTTCTTATCAAATACCCGTTCGTACTATTGTTTTTACGAATGACGGTCTTTTGGGATCGCATCGCACGGAAGAACACATACGGCAATTAATTGCCAATACAAACTCCATATGGAATCAAGCACGTGTTGTGATGGAACACGAGGAGATTCAATTCATAGAGGCATCCGATGAAGAAATTCGTGGGTATTTGGAACGTCCGCATTTTTTTGTTTTGCGTATGCCGTATGCCGGCGTAACGGTATTTATGGTTCGTTCGTTGGACGGCATTAACGGAATATCTTTTGGAGGAGATACGCATATCATTGCGCTTGCGGATACTACAACAGTACCTGATTTTCGTGTATTTGCGCATGAAATAGGGCATGTATTGGGGCTTGAGCATGTGCAGGGCGAGAAAACGCGCCTTATGTATCAGGGAGCAAGCGGTTTTGTGCTTTCGGAAAATGAGGTGATGCACGCGCGGACGGTTGCGAAATATTTTTCTTTATGAATCATGATGGATAATAAGGGGTATTTTCTCGTCTTTTTTGCTACAGTTGTGTTATGAGTCAGTATTACAATCCCAATAGAACACGGAACATATATAATCCTCATGACGAGGAACCCTTTAAGCTTTCACGTTCAAAAATAGAGCTGTTTATTGATTGTCAGCGGTGTTTTTATCTTGATCGGCGGCTTGGAGTGGCGCGTCCGCCCGGATATCCGTTTAGTTTAAATTCGGCGGTAGATACGCTTCTTAAAAAAGAATTTGATATTTATCGTGTTCGGGGAACGAAGCATCCGCTTATGGAGCGGTACGGTATTGATGCCGTACCATACCGGCATGAGATGATGGATGAATGGCGTGAGAACTTTAAGGGAGTGCAGGTGGTGTATGCACCGGCAAACCTTCTTATTACCGGAGCCGTGGATGATATTTGGGAGAATTCCGCGGGGGAGCTTGTAGTAGTTGACTATAAAGCAACAGCAAAGGACGCCGAAGTAACGCTTGATGCCGAATGGCAAATGGGATACAAACGGCAAATGGAAGTATATCAATGGTTACTTCGTATGGCGGGACATACGGTTTCTTCTACCGGTTATTTCGTGTATTGTAATGGTAAGACGGATAAAGAAGCTTTTGACGGGAAGCTTGAGTTTGATGTGGTACTTCTTCCGTATACCGGTACGGATGTATGGATAGAAAAAACGCTACGAGGCATAAAAAAATGCTTAGATAGCGACGTACTGCCGCCCGCTTCCCGGGAATGTGATTATTGCCGATACCGAGAGGCGGCAGGACATAAGGAAAGTAATACAATATTCTATGACTGATAATACGCCTATGTCACCGGAAGAACATAAAAAAACAATTTCCACAAAGGAAGCGCTTTTTTTCGGGTGGGACGCATTTAAGGAAACATACCGGATATTTATTCCCGCTCTTCTTATCACTATAGGGTTATCTTTTATGGTGAGTTTTTTGGAGGAGGAAAAAGTGGGCGATACTCTTATGATTATTGCAGGTGTATTAGGGACAATCGCTCAAATTATTATCGGTCTTGGGCTTGTAAAAGTTTCTCTTCGGACGGTAGATGGGGAACGTGTGGTGTTTGATGATATTTTTTCGGTTACCCATTTGTTTTTTAGTTATCTGGGAGCATCATTACTTTATTCGCTTATTGTTTTCGGCGGATTTTTGCTCCTTATTATACCCGGGATTATATGGACTGTTACGTACTGGCTTTTTCAATATACGCTTGTAGATCGCGAGAAGGGGGTATTTGACGCCCTGCGATCGGCGAAGGAAGCATCTACAGGTGTACGTTGGGAATTGGCAGGGTTTATGTTTGTCTCGGGGGTGATTAACATAGCGGGCATACTGGCATTTGGTGTCGGACTTCTTGTTTCTCTTCCGGTGACAATGCTTGCAACGGCATATGTATATCGTTCACTCACGATACGGGTATCCGATGCTGAAAAAGAGTCTGTAAAAAAACGAATACTGGAGGAAGTGCCAACCGCAGTATAGATCGGTAGGGTGCAAATCGTAATAATGTAATAGAATAATACATTTTTGTGCGGAGCGCTTTTCAATGAGCGCTCTTGATTTTTCCGTATTTTTGGGTATAATACTTCTTGCTTAACGACGGTAGCGTTTATGATTACCATGATAAAAAATATATATATTACTCACGCACGCATCATGATTCTTGTTGCATTTTTGTGCATCGGTTTTGGTGCCGGACTCATAGTTTTTTTACCGGATGGCAATGATTTTTCAGAAGATGTACCAAAAGAAGAACAATTTGTAACAGTAGCATCCGTGCGAGATCTTTCCCTGGCAAAAGAACCCTTGCCTTTATTAGGCACGGTAAAATCGGAAGCGGAAGCCTCTATTCGAACACAGGCGCAGGGGGAAGTTGTCCGTGTTTTTGTTGATTTGGGTGATATGGTGCGGGCGGGGGCTGTGCTTGCCGAGATTGAAAATTCATCCCAGCGTGCCGCTGTTCTTTCCGCGGAAGGTGCCGTTGCCGCCGCAGAAGCGGCTCTTTTAAAAGCGAAGCGCGGTATTCGGGGAGAACAGCAGTCTATTTTGGAAATTGAATTTACTAACGCGGAAAACAATCTTTTTGAAGCAAAAAACGCCGCTATAAATACACTCAATTCCTCTTTCATTGCATCGGATAATATTATACGCAATACCGTTGATCAATTATATGAAAATCCACGTACAAATCCACGCCTCATATTTTTAGTAAAAAACTTTCAACTTGAAACGGATTTGGAATCAAAACGGATGCAGACCGAAATGATCCTTACCGATTGGGAAGCATCCTTGCAGTCTATTTCATCAGACGATGATATATTTTTGTTTATTGATCAAGCGGAAAAAAATCTTAATACCATTCGCACGTTTCTTGATGATGTCGCATCTGCGGTAAATGGCGTAGCGCCAAGCTCGAATCTTACCCAGCTTACCATTGATTCATGGAAAGCCGGTATTGGTGGCGCTCGGACAACCATAGGAGGATCTTTGGCGAGCGTTTCCGGTGTGCGTACACGTTTAGAGGGGAGTAATGCATCATTTGAAGTTGCGAGAAAACGGCTTGAGGAGGGTATGACCGGGACGCGGGAGGAAGATATTCAAAGCGGAGAAGCGTTTCTTACTCAAATGATTGGATCTCTTCGCGGAGCCGAGGCAAATTTGGGAAAAACGATTATCCGCTCTCCTATTGCGGGTACCGTTACTCAGTTTGATATTGAACGGGGGGACTTCGTTTCATCTTTTGAGCCGGTGGCTGTTGTATCAAATGAATCAGCTCTGGAGGTAATTGTTTTTATTACAGAGGATGAACGTTCCGATATTGACATAGGATCGCCCGCCCGCATTGAGGGTTCAATTTCAGGAATCGTTTCAAGTATTGCTCCGGCACTTGATGTTCGTACACGGAAAATTAAAGTTAGTATTGCCATTACGGATACGGACACGCATTTTACAAGCGGACAATCGGTTCGGGTGGATGTTGAGCGCATAGCGCGCGGAAGTGAGTTAAAGGACGTTAATACTATCATTATACCGGTAACGGCTCTCAAAGTGCATTCGGAAGACGTTGTCGTTTTTACTGTTGATGAGAGCGGGCGTTTGGTGGCACATCCCGTTCGTCAGGGTTCTCTTGTAGGGAGAAGTATTATTATCAAGGAAGGACTTACGCCTGATATGGAAATCGTGATTGATGCGCGTGGTATTGAAGAAGGCGAATACGTTATTATTTCTCAAAAAACATATTAGTATGTTATCTATTTGGAGTTTTTTCGTTCAGAAAAAAAGCTTTACGTATCTTTTGGTAATTTCTCTTGTTTTTGCCGGTTTATTTTCCGTTATTGCCATCCCGAAAGAATCGGCACCGGAAGTGCAGATACCTATTGCTATTGTAACTACCGTACTGCCGGGAGGATCTGCCGATGACATGGAAAAACTTGTTACCAATACTATAGAGGAGCGACTCTCTAGCGGTTTGGATGATGTAAAAAAAATCACATCAACATCCGGAAACAGCGTTTCATCTATAGTGGTAGAGTTTAATGCGGATGCGGATTTGGAAAAATCAATCCAGAAAGTGAAAGATGAGGTTGATATTGCTAAAAGGGAACTTCCCGGAGAAGCGGAGGATCCGGTTGTTTCGGAGGTTAATTTCGTTGATCAGCCCGTTTTGCTGTTTTCTGTTTCGAGCGACCTTCCCATTACCGAGCTTATTCGTTTGGCGGATATGGTGGAAGATGAGATAAAAGCGATTCCGGGTGTGTCTCGTGTGGTGAAAAGCGGTATTCCTCAAAGAGAGGTTCAGGTTATTGTTTCCAAGGAAGCTCTTAATAATTTCGGCATTCAAATAACGGATGTTGTGCGCGCACTTTCTCTTGCGAATAGTTCCATACCCGTGGGAGATATTCAGGTAGACGGCATTGAGTATGCTGTGCGGTTTGAAGGCGATATAGAGAATACATCCGAAATAGCCGATATAGCTATTGCTACCGGTGACGGCCGACCCGTATATATACGTGACATAGCATTCGTTTCGGACGGAGTAAGTAAGGCAACGTCGTTTTCGCGGACGAGTATTGGCGGAAGTTTATCTGAACAGTCTGTTTCATTTGCTGTTTTTAAAACGCATGGAGGAGATGTTACGCGTCTTACATCCGCTGTGCGGGAGCGTCTTTCTGATCTGCAGGAAACTATTCTTATAGATTCTGAAGTTCTTTCCTCATTCGATACGGGGGAATTTGTGAAGGATGATCTGAAAACCCTTTCTTTTACAGGGCTTCAGACGATTATTCTTGTTATGATTATTTTATTCCTCGCCATAGGGTGGCGAGCGTCACTTGTTGCCGGATCCGCCATTCCTCTTTCATTTCTGATTGCATTTATCGGTCTTTCCGCGTCCGGCAATACTATTAATTTTGTCAGCCTATTTTCTCTCATTCTGGCTGTGGGTATTTTGGTAGATTCGGCTATTGTGGTAACGGAAGGAATGTATAAGCGTGTTGCAGAGGATGGCAATAAGGTTACCGCCGCATATAATACGCTACGTGAATTTCATTGGCCTATTACATCAGGCACCATGACGACGGTTGCCGTTTTCGCCCCTCTCTTTTTTATATCAGGCGTTACCGGAGAATTTATAGCAAGTATTCCATTCACGATTATCTTTGTTTTACTGGCATCTCTTTTTGTGGCACTTGCAATAGTTCCTCTTTTTGCATCCATAGTGCTCCGAGCTGACAGACAAGTAAGTACATTTTCTGCGGCGCAAGAATATTATTTTATGCGTTTGCAGACATGGTACAAGAAAAAACTATTATCCGTATTGGGTGTTCGAAAGCGAGAGCGAAATTTTATCGTTGGTATTATGCTACTACTAGTTGTAAGCATTGCTTTTCCCATTACGGGGATTGTAGATGTTATTTTCTTTCCGGATGGGGATGAAGATTTTTTGTTCGTTGATATTGAGGGCAGGGAAGGAACAACGTTGGGAGAAACAGATTTACTTGCACGTGCAGTAGAAGATATTCTTATACAAAATGATGTTATTGCATCATTTACCACAACGGTGGGAGCCTCTAGTTCTTTTAGTGAATCATCCTCATCGGGCAGTAGGTTTGCAAACATGACACTTATTTTGTCCGAAGACAGAAAAAAGACAAGTCTAGAAATAGTAACGGATCTGCGTTCCGATTTGCGGAATATTCCTCATGCGGATGTGCGCGTTTTCCAGCCAAGCGGCGGACCGCCGGCGGGCGCCCCCGTTCTTGTTACATTTTTGGGAGATGATACGGTGGAACTGGAGGCTGTGGCAATACGTGCGCGAGATATATTGAAAGGAATCCCGGGAACAACAGAGGTTGATTCAAGTATACGATCCGACGGTATTGATTTTGTATTTCGCATTGATCGGGCGAAGGCGGCGGAAGCGGGGCAAAGTCCGAGCAGTATAGCGGGTATTCTTCGTACCGCGGTTCATGGAACTACAGCAACCACCATTCAAAAAAACGGGGAAGATATTGATGTTGTGGTTAAACTGAACGTAAATGCAGATTATCTTGATCCTCATGATACGACACGTACTACGGCAGATGCGATTCGTTTTATAGAAGTGCAAACGCAAAACGGACCGGTATTGCTAGGGTCATTTCTTGATACATATGTTGAAAAAAGTACGGCATATATTCGTCATGAAGATAGAAAACGTGTTGCTTCCGTAACGAGCGAATTGGAAGATGGTATTGTCGCCTCTTCCATTGTAAGCGCATTTGAAGAAAAAAAGGATGAACTTCTTCTTCCTACTGGCGTTACTATGAATATAGGAGGTGAGACGGAAGATGTAGATCAGTCGTTTCGTGATATGTTTGTAGCCCTTATAGCGGGCATGGTCCTTATTCTTGCCATCTTGGTTCTTCAGTTTAATTCATTTCGATATGCTTTTTATATTATAAGCGTTGTTCCGTTTACGCTTATCGGTATTTTTGCCGGTCTTGCAATTTCACGGTTGCCGCTTTCGTTCCCGTCCATTATGGGATTCATAGCGCTCGCAGGAATTGTTGTTAATAACTCTATTATATTAATCGACGTGATGAATCGTCTGCGCGTTGCGCATCCTTCCATGCCTATACGGGATGTAGTTCTGGAAGGAGCGTCATCTCGTTTGCGCCCCATTTTACTGACAACTCTTACAACCGTAATAGGTATTGTACCGCTTACGTATGCATCGGCTCTTTGGGCTCCTTTGGCGTTTGCCATTATGTTCGGCCTTTCTTTCGCTGTTCTTATAACGCTTGTTCTAATTCCTATTTTATACGATCGCTGGCCGGGAAAAATATAATCCCCGGATGGGGGAATTTCTGGCAAACAAATAACATCCTACCATATCAGTAGGATGTTATTTGTTTGCCAATAGGTTTTTACTCTTATATGATAGGTAACATGGATAATAAAAACAGCATTCCTCATATTGTTATCATGGGTTTAGGTTTTGGCGGTGTGTATGCCTACCTGAAATTACATAATCTTTTTCATGCAAAGAAACAAGTACGCATTACCATTATAAGCGAACGGGATCATTTTATGTTTACGCCGATGATTCATGAAGTGGCTACCGGAACGCTTCTTTCATCCAGCTTACGTCAACCGGCGCGTACGCTCCCGCAATGCTGTATATATCGTTTTGTGGAGGGAATTATCGGTGGTATTAATTGCGATACTAAAACCGTCACGGTGCATCATATGAATCCATATGCACCGGAAGTAAAAAATAGCGAGGGCGCGGAACCTACGGAAGAAGTTCCTTATGATTATCTTATAAGTGCGTTGGGGTCCGAGGTGAATTTTTTTGGAACACCGGGGGCCGCAGAGTATGCCCTTACATTAAAAGATATTGATGATGCGGAACGGCTTAAAAACCGTATTATCGAAAGTTTTGAGGAAGCCGAGCTTGCAAAAACGGAGGAAGAAAAAAAACGTCTTCTTCATTTTATTATTGTAGGAGGCGGGCCTACCGGCGTTGAGCTTGCCGGTGAAATGGCGGATCTTATAAATAAAGAAATGAAAGATGCGTTTCCCAGTTTGTGTGATATGGCGCGCGTCAGTATATATGAGGGAGGAAGCCGTCTTATGGGAGCCGTTGATGAATGGTTTGCAAAACATGCGGCTGATATTCTTGCGGATAAAAAAGTTAGTATTTCTTATAATATGCGCATTACTAACATATATGGCACGGGAGTATCCGTGGGAGAAGAACAGATAGAGGCCGGTACTGTTATATGGACAGCCGGTGTACGCGCACGCGATCTCATTGTAACGGCTATGAAAGACGTCTTGCGCGATGAGCGGTCAAATCGTATTAAGGTAAATGAATTCATGCAGATACCGGCATATCCGAATGTATTTGTAGCAGGAGATCAGGCATATGTTGTGGATAAAGAGGCCGGACAGCCATATCCTATGCGTGCTCAATTTGCGGTGCGTGAGGGAGTGGTGGCGGCAAAAAACATAAAAAACATAATCACAAAAGAAGCTCCTCTTGAAGAATTTTCATGGCGGGATAAGGGGTTTATCGTTTCTCTGGGAAAGGGAGGAGCTTTAGCGGAAGCATTTGGTATGCGGTGGGGCGGCACGGTTGCTTGGATTGTGTACCGGGGCGCCTATTTGATGAAGATAGTTGGCGTGCGGGCGAAACTGCGAACAACGCTGGAATGGATACTTAATTTCTTCCTTCCTCGCGATATCTCCAAACTTTAAGTAAGCAGGCGAGGGGATGGTTGTGGTATTCTGGTATGTGCACGGGATGAGGTATACAATTGAGTATGTAAGGAAAAGAGACATTATTCGTCATATATAGTAACAGTGGAAAAGAAGAAACAACAACTTCTTGAAGCTCATGATGCCTTTGCGGAACCGCTCTTTAGGCACTGTTATTTTCGGGTATACGACCGCGAACAAGCAAAGGACCTTGTTCAGGAGGCGTTTATGCGTACGTGGGAATATATGGTTGCCGATGGAGAGGTAGAAAACATAAGGGCGTTTTTATATCGTATTACGCATAATTTAGTGATTGATCATGTTCGTCGTCGTCGTCCCATGATATCTTTGGATGCTCTACAGGAACAAGGACGTGATCTAGTGGGAGAAACAGTTGCGGATGTGCATGCAAAAGTGGAGAGCAGTGAGATTGTGGAATTACTGCATAAGCTGGAAGAACCTTATCGGGCAGTTGTAGTTATGCGGTATGTGGACGATATGCATCCGAAGGAAATTGCCGCTGTTGTGGGAGAATCCGCCAATGTCGTTTCTGTTCGTATTCACCGGGCAATCGAGAAAGCGCGATTATTATTACAGCAGGAGCACGCGTAGAATTACATATGGTCATAATAAAAAAGTAATGCCGAATATATCCAAACCCAGAACTGATACTATAGAGAGCGTAACTCTTTCCGCAAAAGAGCGCCGTGAGATGCGTGCCGGGTTAGCGCACTTTTTGAATACGTACGCCGCACATACATACCGTTTTGGATGGCATGCATTTTTTATGTTTTTTAGATCGTTTTATGGCGCACTTGGTACAGCAATGGGAATGGTGTTGATTGCCGGTGGGATTTCATATGCGGCAGAATCGTCGCTTCCGGGCGATGTGCTTTATCCGATAAAAGTGGGCGGTACCGAGCGAGTACGTTCATGGACAGCTATTTCCTATGAAGCAAATGGTGCCTGGAATGTTACGCGTGCTGATCGCCGGTTACAGGAAGCGGCACTTCTTGCGGTACAGGGAAAACTTGATTCAGAAAAGGAGGCGGATCTTACATCACGCCTGCAGAAGCATACCGAAGAGGCAACGGAAACAATTGCTCATTTGCAGATAGAAAAACAAATTACGGCAGCTGCCAATACCAGTTCGCGTTTGGAATCGTCCCTTCGTCTTCGCGGGCAAATTTTAACGCAGATTACGGAAGACCGCATGGATATAAGCGGTCCGATGAAAGGCATGCTCGCCGTTATTAAAAAAGATGTCACGGAAACAACAAAAGTACGCACAAGTTTAGAGGAAGAAATTGCGGAGGATGTTTCCGATGAAGGAGATATACAAAAAGAGGAGGTGGAAAAAAAGGCAAAAGAACTGAAGGGCGCACTTGTTGCCGCATGGAAGCATGTCAAAGCGGATTCATTTCATGATGCATTACGCAGGAAAGCCGAAACATTTTTGGTAACCGCGAAAGACCTTGCTGATGCGGGTGATGCTTTTCTTTTGGCGGGAGAATATGGAAAGGCGTTTACGTCATATCAAAAAGCATTGCGTATTGCGCATGCGGTGTCTACGTTTTCGGAGGCAAAAACTGATTTTGCCATTGATCTTAATCTTGAGGCTCTTATAGGGGAAGAAGATGTTATTGTGGCGGATGCAGTAAAACCGGAGAAAAAGGAAGAAAAAAGTACCGGCACGGAAAAGTAAAGAAGGCAAAGAAGGTAAATAAGCTTTAAGAATATTAGAAAGTGTGTTTTGTGCACGCTTTTTTGATATACTGAATATATGCTTACTAATGTTTCTTTGCAAAAAAAATCTTTTGATGATTATCGGAAATTTTTACATCATTCCGAAGAGGAGGAACTTCAGGCACTCGCGCGCCATATCGGGAAAAAACGCATTGTACATATAAGTGCAACCGATACGGGGGGAGGAGTTGCTGAATTATTGCATTCGCTCATTCCTCTTGAACGCAGTTTGGAAATCGATTCTTCGTGGCGCGTATTGCGGGGAAGTGCCGCATTTTTTTCCGTAACAAAACATTTACATAACGCTCTTCAGGGAGGAGGACATATGTTTAAGGAGAGTTCTTTTCGGACACACGAGAAAGATTTATATATACAGGTGAGTAAGGATATTGGCCTTGTATTGCAGAGTGTACAGGCGGATGTGCTTATTATTCATGATCCACAGCCTCTTCTCGCCGGATGTGATATTACGGATATTCCGCGGGCAAGCCGTATTCATATCGATCTCTCAAAGCCGGATAAGAATGTTCTCGAGTTTCTTATGCCATTTTTAGCAACATATGATAAAGTGCTGTTCAGTATGGAGGAATATGTTCCTCACGGTCTTGATATCGAAAAGGTGATTATAGATCCGCCGGCGATTGATCCTTTGTCGGAAAAAAATAATTTTATGTCAAAAAAAGAAGCGCAGGATATACTTCGAAGTTATAAGATAGATACGGCAAGGCCGATAATAGCGCAGGTTTCTCGCTTTGATATATGGAAAGATCCGTTGGGTGTGGTGGCGGCATATCGTATGGCAAAAAGGGAAATGACCGGTCTCCAACTTCTATTATTGGGCAGTATGAGCGCAAAGGATGACCCCGAAGCAGAGGAGGTATTTCGAAACATAAAAGCTGATGCGGCATCCGATCCCGACATACATCTTATATCGGAACACAATAACAGACTGGTGAATGCTGTACAAACGGGAGTTGATATTATTTTACAAAAATCACTTCGGGAAGGATTTGGTCTTACTGCTACCGAGGCTATGTGGAAGGGAACGCCGGTAATTGCCGGCAATGTGGGCGGACTTCGGCTTCAGATTAAAAATGGTGAGAATGGGTTTTTAGTTGATACGCCAAAGCAAGCGGCGGAGCGCATCGTGGATCTTATGGAAAGCGCATCGCTTTGTAAACGTATGGGAGAAAATGGGCGCAGTACGGTGCGTGAAAAGTTTTTGTTGCCCATGCACTTACGCAGACATCTGGATATATACCATGATCTTTTGGGGAGCAGTTTATATTGATTGACATTGTAACCGGCTCATAGTATTATGCGCCGGTAAGGACGAGTCTTTTGCGGGCTCGTTTTACGCTGGCGGAGGAGGACAACCCCCTGTTCTCCTCCGCTCCCAAAATTTACACCCGCCACGGGTGTTTTATTATAGAAGCAAAGGTATTGACTTTTTATAAATACTAATGTATAATTCCCATACGAATAGGTTCTTTAAAATAAAAGGAGGGTATTATGAGTAAAAGAGTTGCAACTATTCTTGTAATTATGGCAGTTTTAATGATATTGGTGTGGGGGATTGGCGGTATGGTAAAAATGACCGCCGATACCGCAGATAGTTATAATTCCGCCATAAAAAATCAGGCGGAACAGCTTTTTGAGTAATAAAAGGGGGGGGTGGAGAATGCTTTGGACATATCAAAGAGGCTTATGCGAAAAACGCTACACTGTGACCGTTTCGTGGCAAAAGGCTTTTAAGATATGGTGTCAGAGAAAAGTATGGGAGATAAATGTTAGAGTTAATGCAGAATATATAGCGCGGGGGGCTGAACCCCCCAAAAAAGTTATCCGTTTAAAAGAATAGATACAAAAAAGGTTCCTTTGGGAACCTTTATTTTTTTGCCCCTTGCGTGATGGGATTAGGTATTGCATAAATTCTTATTCGTACTATAGTAAAGAAAATGTGAATCCTAAGGGGATATACGATCCGCTTAATGAGGGAGGTGATAAAGTTATGGTTGAAGTAGTGAAACGCTTAATACAAGAAGGAGACCGAGAAGAAAAGGAATTGGCTAAGTGGAACAAAAAGCGTCCTCCGTATCCGGGAGGAACACAGCTCGAAATCCTTTTACAGCGTGGCGGTCTCTTTGGAGATGTCTTAACGTTTACGGAAGATGAAGAGCATGATGGAGAAGTTAAGGAAGTTCTTGGACAAGAGGATTGGGATAGGCTAGTAGAACTGCGTAATCGATACATCAACACAAGCATGACTCCTCAAGAATGGAGAATCTCTGAGCAACGAAGAGAGCTATATCGCATTTTAGGGAAAGTGGTGACGGTGCCACAGTTTCAAAAATATTTTTCTAGTGAAAAATATCCCGAAGAGTCGGGGATTGTCCATTAAGAAAATCGTCACCGCTTACGGGGCGCTTACCCTCCATCTGGATAAACTCTACAATAAAAAGGTTATCTTTTGTACAAACGGCAAGTGAGCCGTTTTTTTCTTGCACCACAGTACCGGGTTTGCCGGGGGAAGGCTGATCGGACGCGTGTCCCTTTAAAATTTTCACGCGTCTTACTTTATGAGACCCGTCCTCATAAAAGCTATAGGTACCGGGCCATTCTTCAAATGCGCGTATATGTCTATCGATTTCTTTTACCGAACGGTTCCAGTTAATATGACCATCCTCTTTTGTGAATAATTTTGTAAACGTTGCCTTTGTGTGATCCTGTTCCTGTGGTGTAATTTCTCCCGCAATCCATTTTGGCAGTGTTTCCGCTAAAAGATCGCCTCCCTGTTTGGCGAGCTCATCATGCAGCTGTTTATAACCAAAATTTTGTATGTCATACGGTTTACTTTTCGCTATAATAGGTCCATGATCCATCTCGGCATCGGTAAGCATAAGAGTAACGCCGGTTTTAACATCTCCCTTCAGAATAGCGGTTTGTATGGGGGATGCGCCGCGGTGCCGGGGGAGCAGGGAAGGATGTACGTTAATAACGCCTTTTAAGGGGATGTCCAGGAGTGTTTTCGGAAGCAAGCGCCCGAATGATGCTACTGTAAAGATATCCGCATGATAACCGCGTAATTCTTTCAAAAATACAGGATCTCTTAATGTTTCCGGTTCAAGTACGGGGATAGTATTTTCGGTAGCATATGCTTTTATTGCAGACGGCATGTATTCCTTTTTTCTTCCGACGGGTTTGTCCGGTACGGTTACGACGGCAACAGGCGTCAGATTATGGTGTATGAGAGATGCTAATATACGCACCGAAAAATCCGGTGTACCGAAAAATACTATTTTTATGGCAATGCTTTTATTTTGCATACTGTATTGCTAGTATAGCATCATGCCGTCTAAACCTACCAAAAAAGTGTCTTCTGTGCAAAAGAAGACAAATCCGGATATTTATCGATTTATCGATTTTTTTGTGAAAACGGGAGAAAAAATACTAGGGAAGAAACCTAATGTCGTACGTGGCAAGGATGGCATGCTTGTTTCGTATGCGCTCCGTACATTTCCGGTAGGTAAGCTGGAAACACTTGCCGTATGGTTTCTTGTAAAAAAGAAAAAACTGCGACCGCTTATCGGTACCATGCTTTCACATACGGTGCTCGATGAGCTTATGCGAGACATGAATCATCCGGGTTTTTGGAAGGAGATCGACAGTTTAATGGATCAGTATTATCCGCGTATGGAAACACCGCGTATGTGGCAACCTTTTTCTTATCAGGACATAACAACTATGAAGGAGGACGTGGCAAAGATTATGCGGCGTTTTACATAAGTATGGAGGAAAAAAAATCTATTGTAATAGAACCCGCCACCGTGCTTCATAGAGAAACACGGGATGTGCCGCTTGAATATATTACATCGGGGGAGATAAAACGCGTACTTAAAGAAATGAAACAGGCGTTGCGTTCTACCGATGACGGTATTGGTATTGCGGCACCGCAAATCGGATATTCATGGCGCATTTTTTTGGCGTCCGAAGAAGCGCTTGTATGGGACGGCTTGCAGGAAGAAGAAAAGGAAGAGTATCGGAAAAAAAAGAAGAAATGGGATTATTATGTATTTATCAATCCAATCATTACACGAACGTCAAAAAAAACTACGGATGAAATGGAAGGATGTTTAAGTGTTCCGCGAATATATGGGCGGGTGAGGCGACATGAAAAAGTAACAATAACGGCATATGATGAGCAGGGAAAAAAGTTTATGCGTGGTACGTCCGGTTTGTACGCACGTGTAATGCAACATGAGACGGATCATCTGAAGGGCATGCTGTTCATAGAAAAAGCAAAAGATATTCAAAAGATTAAGGATAATGGAGAAGTATAAAGATCATATTCATTTTATCGGTATTGGCGGCATAGGTATGTCTGCTTTGGCGCGCTTGTATGTGGCTAAGGGACACACGGTAAGTGGTTCTGATATCAGTGGCTCGGATATTACCGGTGCGCTTCAGGCGGAAGGCATGAAGGTATATATACGGCATGATGCGGGAAATGTGACGGACGCAGATCGGGTCGTATATTCGGCTGCGGTTTTGGCGCATAATCCGGAAATGGTTGCGGCAAAAAAAAAGCATATTCCTATATTTTCGTATGCGGAGGCTATTGGTGAGCTTACTAAAGTATATAAAACAATTGCGGTTTCCGGCACACACGGAAAGAGTACGACAACCGCCATGTTGGGCCTTATCCTTATAAAGGCCGGTCTCGATCCCACTATTATTGTCGGTACGCGCCTTCGCGAGTTGGGAGATAAGAATATGCGCGCAGGCAAAAGCGAATATTTGGTATTGGAGGCCGATGAATATGCGCGGTCGTTCCATGAGTACCATCCATATATTGCCGTCCTTACCAATGTAGAGGCGGATCATTTGGATATATATAAAACGTTGGCGGGGGTGAAGACTGGATTTCGAACATATCTTAAACGTGTAGTGCCGGGAGGATATATTGTGGCAAACGGGGGAGATGCCGGTGTACGGGATGTTGTTCGCGGCGCGAAAGTAAAGATAGTTTGGTACAACAAAAAATCATTCCCAAACCATACTCTTCGGGTACCCGGACGGTTCAATCAAGTAAACGCTGAAGCGGCATGGCAAGCGGCACATCTTTTGGGTGTGAAAAAATCTGTGGCGGAAACGGCGCTTTATGCATATAAGGGTGCATGGCGCCGACTTGAACAAATAACCAAGGGGATATATTCCGATTATGCCCATCATCCGACGGAAATAGCGGCAACACTCGGCGCTCTTCGTGAGGCGCATCCTCAAAAACATATTACGGCGGTGTTCCAGCCTCATCAGCAAGACAGGCTTAATCGATTATTTTCACAATTTACGAAAGCATTTATTTCCGCTGACCGGGTAATTATTATGCCAATTTATGCGGTGGCGGGGCGGGAAGTACCCGAGGAAAAAACATCCGAAGATTTGGCACATGCTATAAAAAAAGAATATGTTTATTACGCGAAGAATTTTTTAGACGTACAAAACATAATAAATGAAGAAAAGAAAAAAACATCACTTGTTATTTATATGAGTGCCGGGGATCTTGATGCGGAGGTGCGGGCATACTACCAAAAAAAATAACCCCAGGGATATCCCATAGAGTTATTCCAGTCCTATTTCAAACAGCATGCCGTTATCTGTACCATAGATGACTTTTTTATTTTGAGGGACAAAGATTCGGGGATCGATTCCTTCATAGAGAGTCGCTATATTATGATTTCCCGAGCGACCGTCCATCTCAAGTATGGTAATGACGGCACCTCCCGTAAAAATTATATAGTGTTCTTCCGGATAGTAGAATACCTGCTTAATGGGTTTTTGCCCCTTATACAGCCGGCTTTCAAATTCATCTTGAAAATAAGGAAGATCTTCTTCCGGAAGCGTCCATCGAATCCAGATTTCATTATCACGCCACCATACGAGATTTGATCCGTTTGTGCGGACTTGTGACCGAGGAATATCATGCGCTATATGTTCAGGATTTCCTTGGTTTTTGGGGAGAAGCCATACATCTTCTTTTGCATGTGCGATGTGTGCTGTTTCTGTTTCATAAATGCGGGAAGGTCCGGGTAAAGAAATACTGGACGTGCTTATAATTTTTGCATCCCCCGCGGAAAGAGTGGATGTATATAATGTTCCATGTGCGGCATCGAGAGAAAGCAAGCGGTCATTATAAACGGCAATACCGGCAATTGTTTCCAAAAGAGGCTGTAGTGTTTCCGTAGAGGCATGCCAAATATAGAGGGATGTACCGCTTAAAATAAAATAGGCATTGTTATACGATGGATGAGGTATTACATCATCCGGTTTTTGAGGAAGAGCGTCTGACAGTTTTGATTTTTTATAAAATGATGTTAAGGCAAACGTATTATTAAGATTGGGAGTTAGGAGAAGCCAATTATCCGCGAGCTCCAGGAGAGCAAAGGTATCTCCGTTGTACCAAGTAAGAGACGGGGAATCTTGAGAAGAAAAGGAAAGAAGAGACGGGTCTGTGTGAGGCGTTGGCTCAAGGAATGTTTTTGTTTGTGTGTCAAAAACAGAAAGACGCATACGTTCCTGCGGACGTGATTCAATGGGAATGAGATATCTTCCCGAAGGAGAGCCGTATATATCAAAAAATAACCCTTCTTTGATGACGGTCGAAGTAGGTTCCTCCGGGACAAGAACGATATGCGCTTCTTCCACCGCATGCGGTTCTATCATGAGATTCTTTTTCCAGGAATAAAACCCCTCCTTTTCCACAATAATGGTATGGGATCCGGGTTTTAAGTTTTGCACAAATATATCCCCCGTGATAAACGATGTTACTTTTTCCGCTTCATCAATATAAACAGTGGTACGTACGGGTGTTGTGTTTATAAATAACCCTCCGGTAGTACGAATTGATTTATCGGCAAAGGAAAATCGATATCCTAATGTGTAAAACAAAACAGGGCCCCATGCAAGTATGAACAGGATAACACTGATAAGTACGAGTATTCTGCGTAATCGTAATGACATGATGTAAAATAAATAATAAGGGAGCGGTAATTATTTTGCACTTGCAAGAAGGGAATGATACAGTTGTAGAATTATGAGTGAATTTATTATAAAGGGGGAGAAAATGCTTACGGGAACAATCCCTGTACGAGGAGCCAAGAACCATGCTTTGAAAGTTTTTCCAGCTGCTCTTTTATGTAAAGATGCCCTTACGGTTACGAATGTGCCGGATATTGAGGATATTGCACGAGAAGTAGAATTGCTGGAAGATCTGGGATTCTCCGTTGTAAACACAAGAACGCGTGAGTATATTATACATCCTCCAAAGAAAATTGTCAAAAAAGAATTGTATTCATTGGTGGCCGAACGGTTTCGCGCATCTATTGCGTTTGTAGGTCCTTTGCTTGCACGAACGGGGGAGGTTGCATTTCCTTTTCCGGGGGGGTGTGTCTTGGGAAAGCGTCCCATTGATTTTTTCCTGGATGGGTGGTGTAAGATGGGTGCTCGTGTGCGTGAGACAAAAAAGGGATTAACTATAACCGCTCCTAAGGAAGGACTTCAAGGTATTGATTATACATTTCGTTTTGTAAGTGTGGGAGCTACCGAGGGGCTTATGATGACGGCAATACTTGCCCGTGGACGCACGATTTTAAGAAACGCATCCATTGAACCGGAAGTAACGGCACTTACGGAATTTCTTATATCCTGCGGGGCGCGTATTGAAGGCGCAGGAACATCAACACTTAGTATTGAAGGACGTGCCGGGACATTGCTATCGGGTGGAAAAACGGAGATAATTCCGGACCGTATTGAAACGGGAAGCTTTGCTATTTTAGCCGGTCTTATCGGACGTTCTGTCACTATCACCGATTGTAATCCGGCACATGTATCCGTTCTTATTGCTCACTTGCGTGCGGCGGGTGTTTCCATTACGGAGAAAAAAAATTCTCTTACAATATCGCGTGCCAAAAAAATTATGCCGGTGGATGTGCGTACCCGTGAATATCCCGGATTCGCTACAGATCATCAGGCGCCGTTTACGGTATTTCTTACACAGGCTACCGGTGTGTCTATGGTGCACGAGACGGTGTTCGATGGACGTCTTTTTTATACAAATGATGTAAATCGTATGGGTGCGCACATTATTCAATGTGATTTACATCGCGCTATTGTGTTTGGCCCCACCTTGCTTCACGGACGTGTTATGGAAAGTCCGGATTTACGAGCGGGTATTGCATTTGTTATTGCGGCATTGATTGCAAAAGGGGAATCACGTATTGGTAATTTATATCATATTGACCGTGGTTATGAAGCACTTGATGAACGATTGCGTGCCATCGGTGCGGATATTCGGAGAGTGTAAAGATCCGCGTACACTCAAGGACGAAAGGGTTAAGACTATGTTCATTGACAAATAGATAAAAATATGTGACATATAGCATGAACATATTTCTTTAAAAACAGAAACCGGAGGGAGAATCTCATGAACAACGGTAGTGAATATCGGCAGGATCAGTATCCTGTGTCGGTATATGGTACAGAGAGCTACGTAGTGAACGGTTCTTATGGGTACGATCCGCGTCCATGGACGATGGAAACATGGATAAGCATTCTTAAAAAACAATGGCACATCATTGTTTTTACGGTTTGTTTTTTATGCGTGTGCGGTATTTTCGAGGCGCGTATGAGCCCTAAGATGTACACGTCCCGTGCGCTTATTCAGATCAAAGCAGACACCTCTTCGCTTTTGGATAAAAAAGTTTTTCCGGGCGGTAATGAGCAAACATTTTACACTTCCCAAATGATTCTCCTTGAGGATCCTCATTTGGCGTGGGAGGTGATACAGCGTGAGGGGCTTTATACTGATGGGGAAATGCTATCTGATCTCCAGGAATCTTTTCTGGAAGAATCCCAAAGTCCGTTTCAGAGTCTCATTTATTATATTCGGTCATTGCCGTTTATGCTTACGGATTATTCCGGAAATGAGCGATATCCGAAAGAAGGCACTGCACAAGATAATGATGCATATGAGCAAATAAATGAAGAACGCAAAAAAAAACCATACACGGAAAAGTATGCACGTTTTTTGGATGTTGAACGGTATGGATCACCCGACACGGATATTGTGGCAGTCTCGTTTACTACGGGAGATCCGGTATTGTCTTTTTTGCTCGCCGCGGCACATAGCGATGCTTTTATGGATCGCGCCATGAAAACGGAATTCGCATCGAGTGAGTCGTCCCGTAATTTTTTGGGAAAAAAAGTGGAAGAGTTAAAAGAGAGACTAGCCGCCAATCAAAAAGAAGTTAATGCATTGCGTATACGAAGCGGGGACATTCTCGTGGGCGATAAGGAAACGCTTGCCACAAGGGAAATGGGGAATTTGCAGTCTTCTTACGGAAAAGAGCGGGAAGCACGTATTTCTCTGGAGATGGCGTATACAGCGCTTGAAACAAGGGATAATTCGGTATTTATGAATAATCCCACTATACGGCAGGCGGAACAGGATCTTCTCACGGCGGAGTCTGTAAGAAATCAATTGCTCTCTTCGCTTACGCGCGAACATCCGCGCTTTAAAGAGGCAGAAGCAACCGTTCTTTCTGCGCGCAATTATCTGGAGAACATAAAAAAGGAAATAAAGGAAAGAACGCTTTCCGATGTTCTTATTGCAAAAGCGCGAGAAGAAAAAGCGCGAGATGCATTACAAAAGAAGAGGGAGGAATATGAAACCAACTCGAATACGGTTGGTCCGAAGATTGCGTTTCTAGAAAGAGAAATCGAAATTAACGGAGGTATACTTTCCCGTTTGCAGGAAAAATTACAGACATTGCAAATGGCGTATCATATGCCTATTTCCTATATGCGCGTGGTGCAAAGGGCGGAATTTCCTTTTTACTATTCGTCTCCCAACGAGATGAATATTATTGTGTTGTGGACGTGTGCGGGTTTTCTTTTCGGCATATTTTTTGCATGTGTGCGGGAATATTTTGATCGACAGTACTTATGGAGCAGAGAAGATGTCGAGACGGTAACGAATCTTTCCGTTCTCGCTGATATTCCCCTGGAGGATAGCAATAATGAATTGATCGTGGGAAACGGTTTCCAGTCTCCTGCATCAGAGGCTATTAAAGGTTTTGCCGCATATATTCTTCAAAAGATAGATCCGCCGGGATCCATTCTTTTTGCAAGTGTTGAACCGGCCGCCGGAAAAACGTTTTTATTGGCAAATCTTGCACACGCCCTATTGTTGCAGGAAAAGCGCATCGCATTTATAAGTGCGGATCTTCATCATCCTCGATGCGGTGAAATATTGGGGTTTAATGAGCAAGGTAAGGGATTAAGCGATATTCTTATGCAAGAAAGCATGCCCGTTAAGGATTGTTTAGGAGAAATGGATACTATACGATTCTTTTTTATTCCTTGCGGCACGTATGTTCATGACGCATCATCACTCCTTGCGTGTTCGCGAATGGTTGAACTTCTTAGGTGTTTGCGGGATAAGTTTGAGTATGTATTGATTGATGCACCTCCATTACTATTATCCGATTGGCATGTATTGGCGCGGCAGACGGATTACGTGTTTCCCGTTGTACGCTCCGGGCGTATAACGAATGCTGATTTTGAAAATCTTGTACGCAGTCTTGCTCATATGAAGATTAAGGTGCCCGGTATTTTGCTTAACGGTACCGATGGAACAAAGTCGTTATATTCTGCAAAATACGACTATAATGATTTTGAAAGGAATAATATGAGAAATGAGACCTAGACCCATATTAGGAACAAGTAACACTTGTTCCTTTTTTCATACATGCTTTTTTGATTTTCAAGGGTAAACGGTGTAGATTGGATATACACTCTCTTTATGATTTTCAATTCATTTACGCGAAAATTGGGCATTGATCTCGGAACGGCGAATACGCTTGTTTTTGTGCCGGGGAAGGGTATTGTGTTAAACGAGCCCTCCGTAGTGGCGGTTTCTACTCTTGAAAATAAGGTTCTTGCCGTGGGAAATGAGGCAAAGATAATGATTGGACGAACGCCCGAAGCGATTACGGCGTATCAACCTATGCGGGACGGCGCTATTGCGGATTATCGGGTAACGGAAGCGATGTTGCGATATTTTATATCAAAGGCATTGGGACGATTCCAGATATTAAAGCCGGAAGTAATGATATCGGTTCCTGCCGGCGTTACATCAACGGAACGAAGGTCGGTAGTGGAAGCCGCCGTTAAAGCGGGCGCCAAAGCCGCTTATGTCGTAAAAGAACCGATATTGGCGGCTATTGGCGCCGGTATTCCCATTTATGAGCCCACCGGACATATGGTGGTGGATATTGGGGGCGGTACTACGGATGTTGCCGTTATTTCACTTGGCGGCATTGTGGCGTCTACTTCGGTAAAGGTAGCGGGTAATAAAATAGATCAGGCTATTGCCGATTATATTAAAAAACATATGAATCTGGCTATTGGGGACAGAACAGCTGAAGAGATTAAGATAGCGGTGGGTTCCGCTATTCCGCAAGAAGAAGAAATAACATATGAAATCCGTGGGCGGGATTTTTTAACCGGTCTTCCACGAACGGCGGAGATTACAACGAACGATGTGGTGGAGGCTATAGGAGATAAATTGGAAGAAATGGTGCGCGCCACCAAGACCGTACTTCAAGAAACACCGCCGGAACTGGCAGCCGATGTTATTGATCATGGTATTATTATGACGGGAGGCGGATCTCTTTTACGTAATATAGATGAACTAGTATTTCGTTCAACAGGTGTACCGGCGCGTATTGCAAAAGATGCCCAGTTGTGTGTTGTACGCGGAACCGGTGTTGCTCTTGATCATCTGGATGTATATAAACGCAGTATCGTATCAAAAAAATACGTATGATTATTGTTGGACACGAACGGCAAGTAAACATACTGGACACACATATTAGGCGTGATACCATATCGCACGCATATTTGTTTTCGGGAATGTCTCATGTTGGAAAAGCAACAATAGCGCGCATGTTCGTTGCATCATTGTTGTGTGAAAAACGTCCGGCGGGCATTCTTGCTTCGTGTGGTTTATGCCGGACATGCCGTGCTATAGAAAACAAAAATCACCCCGATATATTTACCGTATCTTCAATGACAGAGGAACGATCACGCGATTACATTAGTCTGGATGCGATTCGAAATATGCGAAAACACATGGGACGCACTGCACTTCTTGGTGCGTATAATATAGCTTTTATTGATGATGCTTCTTTTTTAGGTCGCGAAGCGGCAAATGCATTTTTAAAGATATTGGAGGATCCTCCGGAAAAGACAATCTTTATATTAATAACAACCAGCAAGGATACAATACTGCCGACAATTTTTTCTCGTGTTTGGCATATGGCATTTTGGCCGGTTTCTGCTTCTGCTATTGAACGCTATAGCATGCATGAGTATGGATGGAGTGAGGAAAAAGCACGCAGTGTGGGCGCATATGCTTACGGACGGCCGGGCATGGTATGTCTTTTTCATGAGAATAATATAGCTATGGCGGAGGGGGAAAAAAGAAAAAATGAACATGCCGCGAGGCACACTACGCCACTTTCTCGTCAGTTTTCCGCCGTGGAAGACCGTATTAAACATGATGGGATGCACGATGCGTGGTATACTGATTCTATAGGACCTCTCGTGCGTGCATTGGAGGAGTGTCTTTGCGGGCGTTCATATACCGGTGTTTCCGCCCGGCGCGTTGCCGCATGGATAAGAAATGAGCTTGCGGAACAGACGGATCTTAAGCTTCCGTACATACAAAAAAAGATGCGTATGGAAGCGAATATTCTCACAAATTACACATTATGAATCAGCGCATAAAAACGATTATTCTTATTTCTATTGCTATTGTTTCCGCTATCATTGTATTTTTGGCGGCATTCTTATTTTTTTCCCGGAATAGCGAGGAAGAGATTATAAAAGAGCCGATTGCGCATGATCCCGATTCAACCGTTTTTCTTTCGGAGAATGGAGGAATGGAGTGGCGGGGCGTTGAAGATATTCGGTTCTCTGTTGAAAAGTTTATGTTTACAAGTGATGGCAGGGTGCTGTATACGGGCACTAATGGAGACGGATTCTGGCAATCGGAAAATGGAGGACGCGCTTTTTCGCTTGTTGAAGATAAGAATACCATAGTTGATGCTCATAGTAGTATATTTGATATTGCGCTTCCCGCATCAAGACCGCCCGAAGCATATGTTGCTGTATTTACCGACGATAAGGGACGTATTGTTACTTTGCAGGATGAAGGATTTACGGAAATATACTTTTCTCCGCTTAATCGAACGGCGGTATCAGCTCTTGCTCTTGATCCGGCGGATGATAGTCGTTTGTTTTTTATATCTGATGTCGGATTTTTTGAGTCTCGTGATGCGGGGTCTACATGGCGAGTGGTGCATCGGTTTACTCGTCCGGTGGAGTACTTACTTGCACATCCGCGGAGGACGGGTGTTTTCTGGGCGATTACTTCTCGGGGAGAACTTTTTCATAGTACCGATTATGGTGTGACATGGGAAAACATAAACAGTCGTTTTCGCCAATTTCGTGGCGCAAACTCAATAAAAAATATCTTTATTGATAAAACAGATCGTTTATATATGATATCGGAAGAGGGACTCTTTACATCTGTTGATGCTGGTGTAACATGGGAAGAAATTCCGTTAATCGTACCACCTGATTCATTGCCTATAACGGCATTTGCCGTGGATCCGAATGATGTTCGACGCATATATGTTGCCGCAGAGGCGCAATTGTATACCAGTACGGACGGCGGGGATTCATGGCAGGGAAGAGATTTTGGTGGACGAAGAACAATTAAGGCCATTGCTATTGATCCGCGGGATTCGAATAGGATACTTATTGGTTTTGATAGATAATATTATATCTAAAAATATGCAAGATATCATAAAACAATATAATACGGAGCTTGATGCCATTATAGAATGGTTTCGAAATGAAATTTCATCTCTGCGTACGGGACGCGCCACACCCGCTTTAGTGGAAGATATAGAAGTTGATCAATATGAAACAAAAACACCTTTAAAACACATTGCTTCCATTTCCACGCCGGATGCCCGTACTATTTATATTCAGCCATGGGATAAAAGCGCCATGGAAGGTATTATACGTGCTATTGAACACTCATCTCTACAATTGTCTCCTGTGGGTGATACGAATGCGGTTCGTATTACACTTCCTCCTCTTACGGAGGAGCGCCGGCGGGATTTGGTAAAAATTTTAAATACGAAAACAGAGGATGCGCGCGTGCGATCTCGAGTGCGGCGCGATGAAATATTAAAAAAGATTCAAAACAGCGAGAAAGCAAAAGAAATCGGCGAGGATGATAAATTTCGTGCGAAAGATGACGTACAAAAGCAGGTAGACGCATTTAATACCGTACTGGAAGATGTACGCGCAAGGAAAGAAAAAGAGATTATGGAGGTCTGATACATGCGATTACAAATATAAAACATAACAATCATGTTTACCGTCTTAATATTTTTGGCCGTTATAGCAATACTCGTGTTATCCCATGAATTTGGGCATTTTATGGCGGCCAAGATGCGGGGTATGCGTGTGGATGAATTCGGATTCGGATTTCCGCCAAAAATCTTCGGTAAAAAATGGGGAGAAACGGAATACACATTTAATCTATTTCCGTTTGGTGGCTTTGTAAAAATTTGGGGAGAGGATGAAGTGGAAGAAACGGACAATATGCGTAATTTTATTGCTCACGGAACCGGAAGTAAGTTTATCGTCATTGCCGCCGGTGTAATGATGAATATATTACTTGCTTATGTACTGTTCACGATCGGACATATTGCGGGACTTCCTACGGCCGTTGATGATGAAACGCTTGCGCGTAATGTGCAGGTGCAGATTATTGAAGTAGCGGCTCTATCACCGGCGGCGGATGCGGGAGTACTTTCAGGAGACACTATTACGTATCTTGCATATAATGAAGAACGTATTTCTGTTCAGAATATTGAAGATGTGCAGGACGGTATAGCGTCTCACCTGGGAGAACAGATAACGCTTGGTCTCATGCGAGGGGATGAAGAAATTACGCTTTCAATAACACCGCGTACTCATCCGCCCGAAGGAGAAGGTGCTCTTGGTATCGCTATGCTGAAAACAGGTATCGTTTCGGTGCCGTGGTACCGGGCTCCGTGGGAGGGGCTTAAAACAACGGCCGCTCTCACATCTGCCGTTACAGGAGGGTTATGGTCATTTTTTGCGAATTTATTTCATACAGGCGAGGTTTTGGGAGAAGTGGCGGGTCCCGTGGGTATCGCACAAGTTGCCGGGCAGGCGGGACGGCTTGGATTTATCTACCTTCTACAGCTTACCGCTCTTTTATCCATTAATCTCGCCATATTAAACATACTTCCTATTCCGGCATTGGACGGTGGACGTATGTTATTTCTCATTATTGAAAAATTGCGTGGCAGACCTATAAGCGCTCTTTTTGCTCAACGCGCCCATGCTACGGGGTTTATTGCCCTTATTCTTCTTATGATAATTATTACCTATAAGGATATTGTCCGCATTTTTTAAAAGAGGCGAGTATCTTTAGTATATTGGCGCCTCTTTGATTCTGTGCCCGTTTTCGCGTATACTAAGCACGTGAAGCAATCAGAATTATTTACGAAAACACTACGGGAGGCACCTCATGATGATATCTCGGTCAATGCACAACTTCTTGCCCGCGGTGGTTTTATATATAAAGAAATGGCCGGCGTGTATGCATATTTACCGCTTGGTTTTCGTGTCCTTAGAAAAATAGAACAGATTGTACGCGAAGAAATGAACGCGTTGGGCGGGCAAGAGCTTATCATGACATCACTCCAGAGAAAAGAACTATGGGAGACAACCGATCGATGGGATGATAAAAGTGTAGATGTTTGGTTTAAATCAAAACTTCATGCGGGTGGTGAGGTTGGGTTTGCTTGGTCGCATGAGGAGCCGATTGCGACCATGATGAAAAATCATATTGAAAGTTTTCGCGACTTGCCGGTGTATGTATATCAGTTTCAAACAAAATTGAGGAATGAGCTTCGTGCAAAAAGCGGCATCATTCGGGGACGAGAGTTTGTGATGAATGACATGTATTCATTTTCTCTTGGTCAGGAAGATCATGACGCATTTTATAATGCTGCAATAGAAGCGTATAAAAATGTATATAGGCGGGTGGGTATTGGTGAAGACACTTTCGTCACGTTTGCATCGGGCGGCGCATTCACTAAATTCAGTCATGAGTTTCAGACTATTACTGAAGCGGGCGAGGACGTTATCTATATCAACCGCCATAAGAATATTGCAATTAATGAGGAGGTGTTAAACGAGCAAACATTGAAAAGTCTTGGTATCGAGCGTGGGGATCTTGAGAAGGTAAAAACAGCGGAGGTAGGGAATATTTTTAATTTCGGAACCAAAAAGTCTGAAGATCTTGGTTTATGGTATTCTTCCAAGAACGACGAGAAAATTCCGGTATGGCTTGGTTCATACGGTATCGGTATTACGCGTCTTATGGGTGTGTTGGTGGAAAAATTTGCAGATGAAAGGGGGATTATATGGCCGGAAGCAGTGGCTCCTTTTCGGGCGCATGTTATTGTACTGGATGATAAAAATGCGGAAGCGGAACGAGTCGTGTCTCTATTGGAGGAAGCCGGTATAGAGGTATTGTATGATGATCGTTCTCATAAGACAGCCGGAGAAAAATTTGCCGACGCTGATTTAATAGGTATTCCGTATCGTATCGTCGTAAGCAAGCGGGCCAGTGAAAAGGGCGGGTATGAAATAAAACGGCGCAATGAAGAGAAAGCGCACATTGCAGAAATGGAAGAAATAATACGGCAGTGTTCCTCGTAATGTCTAATGCATAATATATGTTTGATAAACTTTTTAGTTTTTTCTCAAAGGATATTGGGATTGATTTAGGGACGGCAAATACTTTGGTTTATGTAAATGGATCGGGTATTCTTATTAACGAGCCGTCCGTTGTTGCTATTAACCAAAAAACGGGACATGTGGTTGCTGTGGGAAATGAAGCAAAGCGCATGGTGGGACGCACACCCGGGCATATTGTTGCCGTCCGCCCTTTAGTAGAGGGAGTTATTTCTGACTTTGAAATTACGGAAGAGATGATGAAATATTTTATCGGAAAGGTACAGGAGGGGCGTTTTGGTCTTTTGGCGCGTCCGCGGGTTGTTATTGGGATTCCATCCGCTACAACGGAGGTGGAGCGTCGGGCGGTGCGGGATGCGGCTATTAATGCCGGTGCGCGCGAGGTTCATTTGGTGGAAGAACCCATGGCGGCGGCTGTCGGTATACGTATGCCGATACAGGAGCCGGTGGGTAATATGGTAGTTGATATCGGAGGAGGAACAACGGATATTGCCGTTATTTCTCTTGGCGGTATTGTAGCTTCCCGTAATATAAAGGTTGCCGGGGATCGTCTCAATGAAGATATTATCCAATTTGCCCGTGATGAATTTAAAATTCTCATAGGAGAGCGCACGGCGGAAGACATTAAAATAACGGCGGGATCCGCGTGGGAAGGAGATGAAGATGTTGAAACGACCATGCGAGGAAGGGATCTTATTACCGGACTTCCGCGTGAAGTGGTAATAACGAGCACGGATACGCGGGATGCCCTTGATAAATCAATAAAAGCAATCGTGTCCTCTATCAAAGAAGTTATCGAGAGTACGCCGCCCGAGTTGGTGGCGGATGTTATGCATCGCGGTATTATATTAGTAGGAGGAGGAGCTCTTTTACGTGGACTTGATAGAGTTATTGAAAAAGCGACCAAAATGCCGGTACGATTATCAGATGATCCGCTTACAGCGGTTGTGCGTGGCACCGGTGTTATTTTGGAGGATTTGGATATGCTACGAGAGGTTCTTTTGGAACATGAACGCGAGGTGGTGCCGCAATAGTTATTTTATGTACATAAGATTTTTTTAAAAAAACATATGCTTAAAAAATACGGCATCAGTGCTTTTGTTATTGTTTTTTTTCTTCTCACTGCCATAGGAGGTTTTTTGAAGCCGGTGGAGACAGGCGCTCTGCGTGTGGTACGTCCGTTGCTTATAGTGTTAGACAAGACAGGACAATTTGCAGGATCTTTTACAAGTACGATAGCGCGCATTCCTTATAATAGCGAAGAAGTACGTGTATTGCGTATGGAGGTTGCCGCTCTGCGTGCGGATCTTGCCTATAAAGAGGATTTGGAACGGGAAAATATCCTTCTTCGTTCTATGGCCGGAAGAGGAGCGGAAGAAGAATCCTATGTGTTGGCGCGCGTTATAGGGCGTTCGTTCAACGGACTGGATGATTCTATCGTTTTGGATATCGGATCGGCGGAAGGAATTGAGACAGGGTTTCCGGTTTTGGCGGAGGGAGCAATACATATCGGATTTGTGGAGGAGGTGACGCATAATAGTGCGCGCGTCCGTCTTTTTTCGCGTATCGGTGAAAGACAGGAGGTGTATCTTCCCGAATCTTCGGTGTCTTCAGTTGCCGAGGGAGAGGGGTTGGGGGTAATTACTCTTCATGTTCCGGACAGTATTGCCATTACAAAAGGAGAGCCGGTGTTTAGTGCCGGACAACGCGATTATTTTTTAGGATTTGTGGAGGCAGTGTCACGCGTGGAATCAGGCCCTTTTCAAATTATAAAAATGGGATTGCCTTTTTCCGTTCGAGACGTGCGAGATGTGTTTGTGATCCTTAATTAATTATTCGTCGTTTTATTTTCATGAAACATAGACCGTCGGTATCAGTATTCTTTTTTATTGTTGCAGGATTTTTTCTACAGCTTATTGCTCCGTACATTATTCCTATGGGGCAAGGAGGTATATTCTTTTTTCCGGCCTTCTTATTCTACGGATTATCACGCGTTAAAGGTGTTTATCCTATGATACTTGCAGTACTATTTGGGAGCATGCTTGATGTGATAAGCGCGGTACCTTTCGGATTTTATGCGGGTAGTTTTTTTGTGGGCGCGGGTATAATGGGTATTGCGGGAATATATATACGTATGGAAGAGGGGTGGATACGATTTTTATTTGCTCTTATAGGGTTGACGGTCAGTGCGGGTGCGGCACTTTTGTTACGTCTTCCGCAAGTGGATGCGCACGTTGTTTCCGTAAGCGGTTTCGAATTACTGTGGCAAGGATGTGGGGTAAGTATACTTGCGATAGCGGGGGGCGTGTTTACCCGTATACAAAAAAACAGGATGTATTAATAAGATATCCAAAATGAACACTCCATTTTTAAAAACACCAATACGAAAACAGTTCACCGTGAGTCCGGAGGAAGTATTTCTTGATACTCAAAATCTACCGGGGTTTGATAATAATCGCTTTGAAGGCACAATAGAGCACCCCATTCGACACGGATTGTTTATTATTCTCGGTATATTATTTGGTGCAGTGGGAATATTGCTTATTGCCCGTACCGGATACCTTACTCTTTTTAATGGTAATGCATTTGCAGTCGTATCGGATCGGAATCATTTACGTCATCGTATATTGGTTCCTGAAAGAGGCATTATATATGATCGTAATTTAACGCCCATTGCGTTTAATGTGCCTGGATTTCGTGTTTATATTCATATGGATGGCCGAACAATTACGGAAGAGGATATGCTAGTGCAGGAAATAGCAAAAGCGGTAGGGAGCAATACAGACGAGCTGACACATTTTATAAACGACCATAGCAAAAAGGACCTTTTTATTGATACGATCTATGACTGGGATACAGCGAATCATATCATTGCGCTATTCCGGGATGATGACCGCGTTACGGTTGATGCTACAACCATTCGTTCTTATTATGACAGTCCGGCACTTTCCCATATCGTGGGTTATATGGGGCGTGTCAATACTAGCGACATTGAGAAAAACGAAACAGCTTTGGATTGGGGGGTAATAGGGCGATCAGGGCTTGAAAAAACATATGATGGCATGTTGCGGGGAACGCTGGGAACGCGCATTATCGAGACAAATTCCGAGGGGCGAGTGTTATCGGAAGGTATTTTTCAAAAAGCGGAGGAGGGAAAAAGTATCGTACTTACCATTTCCGCAGAACTGCAAAATATATTATATGAGACGATAAAAGAAACGGTGGAAGAACGGGGGTTTACCGGAGGATCCGCCGTAGCGCTTGATGTTCATACGGGAGAGATTCTTGGTCTTGTCAGTTATCCGGGGTTCGATATGAATCTTCTTACGAAGGGTATTGATGTCGAAGCAATAGCCGCTTTATTTGAAAGCGAAAGAAATCCGCTCTTTAACAGGACGGTTTCCGGCTTATATCCGCCGGCATCAACGGTAAAGCCATTTCTTGCCATGGCGGCTATTGAAGAACATATTATTCGTCCGGAAGATAGTATTGTAACGGAGGGACAGCTCGTTGTTCCTAATCCGTATGATCCGGATAACCCCAGTATTTTTAAGGATTGGCGTAATCACGGCGCTATTGCCATGAGAGAGGCCATTGCTTTTTCATCAAATGTTTATTTCTATGTCGTTGGAGGTGGGTTCGGAAACATTGAAGGATTGGGACGCGAAAGAATTGCGCAGTATTTTCGTTTGTTTGGTATCGGAACAAAGACGAATACGGGATTACCGGGGGAAACGGAGGGTATTATTCCTGATGAGGCCTGGAAGAAAGAACGATATCCCAGTGATCCTACATGGCGTTTGGGGGATACATATAATATGAGTATCGGACAGGGAGGTGTTTTAGTGACGCCTCTTCAGATGGCGCGCGCCGTAACTACCATTGCACGGGGAGGCACGAGCATAGAGCCGCAATTATTGCGCGGTATTATAACGGATAAAGAAACAAAAACCGTTAAGTATACGCTTTCGCCAGACATTAATACTGTTCCGTTGGTAAGTGAGGAGGCGGTTAGAGTGGCGCACGAGGGAATGGAAGAATCTGCCCGAATTGGGACAGCAAGCGGTTTGAGCGGGATTCCCATTACGGTGGCGGGAAAAACCGGTACCGCCGAGTTGGGAAAAACCGGACGTGTGCATTCATGGTTTATGGGATTTGCGCCGGCTGATAATCCCGACATGGTGCTTGTTATTAATTTGGAAAATGGATCCGATAAAAATCTTATTGGCGGTACGTTTGTAGCACGTGAGATATGGGAATGGTATGCTACGGGAGGCAAGGAAGTTATACACGGAGGTACGGATGCGATTGATTGACAATTACGCAAAAAGTAGCTAGTATTGCAATCTATATTGGATTAAAATTTTTAGTATGACAATAAAATCCTCATCTGAGGATAGTGCGCGTGATAATGGTTCCATTGAAGTGGAGCATATGAGCAAGGAAGGATATGCAAAGATTGAAAAGGAGCTTGCGCGTCTTAAAACGGAAGAACGTCTCCATATTGCGGAGCGTCTTGAGTATGCAAAAAGTCTGGGTGATCTTTCTGAAAATGCCGAATTTGATGCCGCCAAGGAAGAGCAAATGCTTAACGAAATGCGTATTCGCGAACTGGAAGATTTATTAAGTCGCGCTACGGTTGTAGAAAAACCGCTTAGTCAAACGAAGGTTGAGATCGGATCTTGTATAATCGTTCAGGTCAGTAATAATGGTGTAACAAAAGAAACATACACCATTGTAGGTTCCTCCGAGGAAGCCGATCCGTTGGCGGGTCTTATTTCCAACGAATCTCCTTTGGGACATGCATTCATGGGAAAGAAAAAGGGAGAGGTTGTACGCGTGGCGGCTCCGAAAGGAGACATTGAATATGTTATCATTGAAATAGCATAGAAAAAGAATTTATCATATTGCTTTTCAAGCTTTGAGCGTTTACTACTTTATATCTATTAAGGATGTCATTAGAAGAAATTCGCACTACACGGCTCGATAAACTCGATAAGATTCGAAAAGCGGGTTTTAATCCATACCCCGCTCGCACAAAACGCACCCACACTCTTACGGAAATAGGTGGACAGTTTGATGTTCTTATGGATGAAATGGTACCGGTTACGGTTGCCGGACGCGTGCGCGCGGTGCGCGGTCATGGCGGCAGTACTTTTGTTGATATAGAGGACGGTACGGAGCATCTTCAGCTTTATATGAAGAAAGATACGCTGAAAGATGCGTATGATTTTTTTCTCGATGTGGGAGATGAGGGAGATATTATTGAGGCTGTGGGTACTGTATTTCTAACAAAAAAAGAGGAACGCACATTGCAAGTTACGGCATGGCGTATGCTCGCAAAAAGTATCCTGCCCTTGCCGGAAAAGTGGCACGGCCTTCAAGACATCGAAGAACGGTTTCGTAAACGCTATTTGGATATTATGTTTAATGAAGATGTGCGCGTGATGATTCAAAATCGTGCACGGTTTTGGCATGCCATGAGGCGTTTTATGGTGGAGGAGGGGTTTTTGGAAGTGGAAACGCCCGTACTTGAAAATACGGCAGGAGGCGCCGATGCCGATCCGTTTGCTACACACCACAACGCTCTTGATATGGATGTATATTTGCGTATTTCATGCGGGGAACTGTGGCAAAAACGTCTTATGGTGGCTGGGTTTCCAAAGGTATTCGAAATAGGCCGCATATTCCGCAATGAAGGCATGTCGGCAGAACATTTACAGGACTATACGCAGATGGAATTTTATTGGGCTTATGCTGATTATGAAGACGGCATGCGGTTTGTGGAGCGGTTGTATAAATATATCGCGAAGGACGTTTTTGGTACGTTAGAGTTTACGATAGGAGATTTTACTATTGATCTGGACGTACCATGGGAACGATATGATTATCAGGCAATAATACGGCATGAAACGGGCATTGATGTTTTGAACACGAATACGGAAGAAATAGAAAAAAAGATACGTGAGCTTGGTATTGTATATAATAAAGGAGGGATGAATATTGCACGCGGCGTGGATACGCTTTGGAAATACTGTCGCAAGCGCGTGAGTGGTCCGGGATTTCTTATAAATGTGCCGGTGTTTTTAGAACCGCTTGCAAAACGGAAGGAGGGTGCTGAAAATCTGGTAGAGCGGTTTCAGGTGATTCTTGCCGGATCGGAAATGGGAAAAGGATACAGTGAGCTTAACGATCCCATTGATCAACGGGAACGGTTTGAAGAACAACAACGGATGCGGGATGAGGGGGATGCGGAAGCACATATGGCGGATTATGATTTTGTAGAGGCGCTGGAATATGGCATGCCGCCTACATGCGGATTTGGTGTAAGCGAGCGTTTATTTAGCTTTCTTTCGAATAAATCGGTCCGAGAAACACAGATTTTTCCTCTTATGCGGCCAAAATAGGTCCGCGTATTATATATAGACAAAGGGTGATGTGTTGGGGTATACTGCGCTAAGATTATACGGATCTTGTACGTAGTCTTTTTTGTTGGTGCATTGAAAATATGGTCGGATGTTTTGTTTCGGAAACATACTTCTTTCGGTGCGTTGATATTGCTCATTTTTAAGGGGGTGCCTATGTCTTGCAAAGAAGGGGATGAGAAAAAACCTATTAATCCGGCAGATTTCTTTTATTTGGTGAATGAGATAGCGAAAGGAATGCATAGGAACTTGCCGCGGCACGCTGTTTCCATAGACGACCTTATTCAGAGCGGCATGGTCGGATTAATGGAGTGCGTGAAAAAATATAAGCCATCACAGGCTTCGTTTCAAAAGTACGCACGGTATAGAATCAGGGGAGAAATAGTAGAATATCTTCGTACTCTTGATATAGCGACGCGCTTCGTACGTAGGGCGCAGAGGGACTATAAGGAAACTCTTACTCGTTTAATAGATGAGCTAGGTGAAGAGCCGACACAAGAAGAGCATGCAGACGCATTAAATTTCACCATAGAAGAGTTTCATAGGATGAGAAGCCGCATACATGTTGAGGTAAGGAGTATTGAGGACGAAATGAATGAGAATAGATATCCTTTCGCTCTTTCCAATTCTCATTGTCCGGAATCTCTGTGCGAAAAAGCCGAGTTGCAATTTCTTATAAAAGAGATACTTTCCACATTACCGGAAAACGACCAGCGCGTTCTTGCATATTCGTATACTGATGAGCTTACGTTAGCGGAAATTGGAAGAGAGTTGGATCTTTCGGAAGGTAGAATATGTCAAATAAGGACAAAAGCCTTGAAGGATATTCGCATGCGTATAGATAATCCTGTAAAGCTTGGTTATAGCGCGCGGCGTAACCAAAAACTACAGGATGAAAAAAAGAAGTCATAGGAGCAATTGCATATGACGAAGGTATTCCAAGGGAAACTTTGAAATACTTAAAATCGTTGAATATGCTTATGCGTGTTATTTCTGCGCACGGAAGATATGAAATACGCAGATGCTTTCCCGACAACCGGAAGTCGTTATAAAAACATAAGAATACTCATGCAATTTCCAAGCCCTTTAGTACTTTACTGAAGGGTTTTTATATGATCACTTTCTTAATAATGAGTTCCACGGATGCCAATACTGTGGAAAACATGTACATAACTTTTTATATACCAAGATGTAAAGACAAAAAAATGGCTTAAGGTAAGGATTTTTCGTTTTGTGGAATAATAATTTGTATATAGTGTTGTTTCATAGCACAGAGTGGTATAGTATATATATTAGGTGGAAAAAAGTGGGATAAAAATAATATATGTTCCTCGGAGAATATAATCATACGATTGATGCAAAAAAACGGCTTTCCGTTCCGGCAAAGTTTCGGCGGGAGTTGGGGAAAAAGGCGGTACTTACGCGAGGACTTGATCAATCATTATTTTTGTATCCAATGAATACCTGGGAGATGATATCTCGCAAATTAAATGAGTTACCCACCGGACAAGCGAGTACGCGCGGGTTTGTGCGCTTAATGCTTGCCGGCGCGGAGGAAGTGACTATTGATGCACTCGGGCGTATTCTGGTCCCGGAACATTTAAAGTTATATGCCGGCATACAGCAGTCAGTGGTTGTAACGGGCGTGCATTCACGGCTTGAAATATGGGATGAGGAAGTCTGGTATGCATACAAGCAGAAGGTGGAAAAAGATGCCGATGCGCTTGCGGAACAGTTGGGGGAGATCGGGGCATTCTAAGAATATAAATTGCGTATGGCTCCGATTGATTTATAGCATTAGGTTGTGAAGACGAAATGAAAAATACGCAAGCGAAATTATCTCCTCCTGTAAATAATGCCTTGTCATCTTCCGTGCATGTGCCGATACTGTTGGAGGAAGTAATTACGTGTTTAAACATACAGCCGGGAGACACGGTTATAGACGGTACGATAAACGGAGGAGGACACGCACTTCGCATATTGGAAGAAATAGGAGAAACCGGCATGCTTATCGGTATTGATCGTGACGGTGGGATAATAAAAAATACCGATGCCTTATTTCGGGAAAAGGGATATAAAAATTATTTATTGGTAACGGGATCATATGCGGATGTAGTACCTATTACAAACGATCATGCAATAAAAAACACGGATGCCATATTGCTTGATCTTGGTTTCAGTTCATATCATGTGGACATGTCGGGGCGGGGATTTTCTTTTCTGCGCGATGAGCCGCTGGATATGCGCTATAGCGAGAGCGATACTATAACGGCGGCAGACATTCTTAATGAATGGGCGGAGGGGGATATAGAGCATATTCTTACGGCATATGGAGAGGAACGCTTTGCAAAACGTATTGCGCATGCCGTTATAAAACGGCGAAAGGAACAGCGTTTTTCCCGCACGGAAGATGTTGTCGATGTTGTACGCCGTAATGTGCCAACCTGGTACCGGCACAGAAAGATTCACTTTGCAACAAAAACATTTCAGGCACTGCGCATTGCCGTAAACGATGAGTTGGAGCATGTGGCGAAAGGGCTTACTGAAAGTATTAGTATATTAAAGCCAGGAGGACGGCTTGTTGTACTGGCTTTTCACTCGCAGGAAGATCGCATAGTAAAACAAACATTTCGGAAATATGCCAAAGAGGAAATTATCACATTGCCCCATAAAAAACCAATAATGCCGGCACGAAAAGAAATATATATAAATCCGCGTGCGCGTTCCGCCAAAATGCGTGTGTGTGAAAAAATATGAAAACACGTACAATAAAATTTTCCATAACGCACCTTCCTATTTGGAACATAGTTCCATTTCTTCTTTTTGCCGCGGCTGTTGTTCTTGCGGGCGTATATATATACGGCATTAATCAAGTTGTCGTCGATTCTCTTTTTGTGGAAAGAGCAAATGAGCAAATGGCGGTTTTAGAAGAGGAGATTCGGGAATTGGAGGGAGACCTTGCTCAGCTTTCCGTGGGATATCGCTTGGAAGAGGAGGCATCACAACTTGGGCTTACCAGTGAGGGTCCTGTTTACTTTCTTGAGAAGAATAATGCGGTTGCACGCGCAGATAATTAACTGTTTTTATAGCGATATACCGTTATGTACTAAACGATATGTGCTGTTGAGTATAGGTGTTAGGAGATCATGAGTGATAAACGACTTACTTTTGTCATAGTGGGTGTTGGTATTGTGTCGGGAATTATTCTCTCCCGGCTCTTTTTTCTTCAAGTAACCCATGCAGAGTATTATCGTGCAAAAGCCGAGCGGCAACATGCCGTATCTATACTTACCACTCCTCGCCGCGGTGATATATTTTTTGAAGACAAGGAAGGGCGCCTTGTGCCGGCGGCGTCTACAAAACGTGTGTATACACTGGCGGGTAATCCACAGCAAATAGAAGATGTTCGTTCGGCATATGACACATTTGTTGCATACATTCCTTTGGAGGAAGATGCATTCTTTCCGCTTGCTGAAAGTATGGAACGCACTTATGCGTCATTTATGAGGGGTATTGATAAAGACACGGCGCAACGTATTCCCATGAGTGACATGAAAGGGTTCTGGCTTGAAGAAGAAGAAACACGCGCATATCCAAGTCATACATTAGGGAGTCATTTGCTTGGATTTGTAGGATTTGACGGTGATGAGCGCGTGGGGCAGTATGGCATTGAACGCATGTACGACAGTGTTTTGCACGGAAAGGGGGGAAGTGTTGTCGGAGAGCGCTCTGCCGGAGGAACGCTTCTTTCCATAGGAAGGGATTTGTTTCGAGAAAAACAAGACGGACGGGATATCGTACTTACCATAGATCCCAACATACAATCTTTTGCGGCAGGGCAAATTACGGCATTGGAAGAAATGTGGCATCCAAAAAGTGTCGGCGTTCTTGTTGTTGATCCGCAGACGGGAGCCATTCTCGCTATGGAGGCATCTCCCTCGTTTGATCCAAACACCTACGGAGATGTGGAGGATTACAATGTTTTTATAAATCCATTCACGGAAAGCACTTTTGAAATGGGATCGATATTCAAGCCGCTTACCATGAGTATCGGGCTTGATACCCGTTCAATAACGGAAAAAACAACATATTTCGATGCCGGATCGGTACGTGTTCGGGACGCAACGATTGGTAATTATGACGGGCGCGGGCGCGGATGGCAGAGTATGCTTGATATTCTTGACCAGTCGCTTAATACCGGATCGGTATTCATTCAACAGCAAATAGGAGAACGCGCATTTCGGGACTATATAGAACGTCTTGGGTTGGGAAGGCGAACGGGTATTGATTTGCCAAACGAGGTTGCCGGTAATATACACAATTTGGAAACGGGCGGCGAGGTTGAGTATGCAACGGCATCGTTCGGGCAAGGTATCGCGCTTACCCCTATAGGAATTACGTCCGCTCTTTCTTCCATTGCAAATGGCGGTACATTAGTGCGGCCGTATATTGTGGATCGTGTTTTGAGCGAAGATACGGTAGTGGAAAAGACGGAAACAGATACGCGTCGGCGCGTATTTAAAGAAGAAACCACGGAAATGGTATCGCGCATGCTTGTGTCCGTTGTGGATAATACGCTTGCAAACGGAGTCGTATACATGCCGGAATATAGCATTGCCGCAAAAACGGGAACCGCTCAAATAGCAAATAGCTCCTCGTTGGGGTATTCCGATGAATTTTTACATACTTTTTTTGGATACGCACCGGCATATGATCCGGAATTCCTCATATTTTATTTCCTTGAACGTCCGGTGGGAGTGCGCTATGCTTCGCAAACGTTATCAGAGCCTTTTCGGGAAATGACGGACTTTATCATCAATTATTATCAAATTTTACCCGATCGGTAACAGTTGTTAGGAGGTTATATGAACATAGCAAAAAAAATACTCCAGTATATATTTCGTGTACAGGCAAAAATGGTGCTAAAGCGTTTTCACCCCAAAATTATTGCCATTACGGGGAGTGTTGGGAAAACATCAACAAAAGAGGCTATTTACGCCGTGTTAAAAGAAAAATACACCGTACGCAAGAGTCCCAAGAGTTACAATAGTATGGAGTGGGGTGTTTCGCTTACCATTCTCGGACTTGTGTCGGAGTGGAATAATCCCGCGGGGTGGATAAGCAATATCGGAAAGGGGATTATGACGCTGATGGCATCTGATTATCCGGAAATGGTTATTGTGGAAATGGGTGTTGATCATCCGGGAGATATGGATGTTATGGTGTCACTCGCAAAGCCGGATATCGCCGTTGTAACGGCAATAGGAGACATTCCGGTTCATGTGGAGTTTTTTGCCGGTCCTAAAGAGCTTGCTCTTGAAAAAGGGCGTATTGTGCGTGCCGTCTCCTCCGACGGGTACGTTATTTTAAATAGCGATGATGATGTTGTGCATGATATGCGCGCCGAAGCGCATGGTACGGTGCGTACGTTTGGGGTAGGGCGCGGGGCCGATGTGCATGTGTCGGGATATAAGCTTACCACGACCGGTAAAGAGCATCATGTTATTCCGAAGGGTATTGCCTGTAAGGCAGATTATCGGGGGACAAGCGTGCCTATACATTTGGAAGGCGTATTTGGTAAACAGCAGATGTATGTTATCGGAGCGGCTGTTGCGGTTGGTTTAAGTCTTAATATGAATATGGTTGATATTGCGCGCGCGCTTGAAAAAAATTATATGCCGTCTCCCGGACGTTTGCGGCTTCTTCCCGGTATTAAAGAAAGTTGGATTTTGGACGATACATATAACGCGAGTCCTATGGCAATGCATGCCGCGCTTGATACGCTAAAAGATATGCCGGGAGTGCGGCGCATTGCGGTTTTGGCCGATATGCTTGAGATTGGCAAGTTTACCATCAAGGCGCATGAATCGATGGGTATGCTGGCGGCTCCGATCGCAAACGTGCTTATTACAGTGGGACCACGCGCTAAATTCATTGCACAAGAAGCACGCGCACGCGGCATGAAAAAGACCGATGTGGTTGAGTGTGTTTCCGCAGAAGAGGCGGGGAGTTATCTGCAAAGCATAATGGAACCGGGAGATGTTATTTTAGTGAAAGGTTCACAGTCTATGCGGATGGAGAAAGTTGTGGAGGAGATAATGGCGCATCCGGAGGATGCGGGTGATTTGCTTGTAAGGCAGGATTCTTATTGGAAGACAAAGACATAGCTGTTGAATATAACGTGATTTTCTGATATCCTGCACAGTGCTTTTTACTATGTCTTTGGCCCTATCGTCTAACGGTTAGGACGCCAGGTTCTCATCCTGGAAATCGGGGTTCGATTCCCCGTGGGGCCGCTTATAAACACATTATACCTGTAAATACGTAATGATGTTGCGATGTACGAATGCTTTTTACGTGTCATGTTATATAATTAAAAAAGCGATATGAATATCTTACTTCGTTGTCTAATGATTATACTGTCGGTGTGCGGTATGTTCGGCGCGAGTGTGTCTCATGTTGTTTTTGCTGATATCGTTCCCAATACGGCGGTTGTTACCCGGAATGAACATGCCAGTTCTTCCGCTTCCACTACCGCACAGGAGGGCACTATTCTTATTCAAAACGTTCAGGGGTTGTTGGATGCGAAAGATCTTACGCGTCCCGAACAGGATCAGGAAAAAGAAGCCATCTTACGGCTTCTCGAAAAACGCCCTATTGCACAGCCGGGTTTGTTTTCGTTCGGCGGGTGGTTGGTACAACATTCCATACGTATAGGTGTTCCCGCGAATACCATCGTGCTTATTTTACTTCTGCCCGTTCTTGCCGCTTTGGTGGCGTTTATTCGCGTTATAATAGGTCTGCCTAGTCTTGAAATGCTTGTACCCATTGCTCTTGCGTATGTATTTGTTGCGGTGGGCGTTGTTATTGGGGGTATTATTTTAATGACGGTAGTGGCGGCATCTTTTGTATCGCGTATGTTACTTCGCCGCGTTTCTATAATGCACTATCCAAAGCGTTCGCTTTCTATGCTTCTTTTGTCCCTTACGGTTTTTGCGGCTCTTGCTATAAGTATTGAGCTTGGTTTGGGAAATGTTCAAGATCTCTCCATTTTCCCCATATTAATACTGACGCTTCTGGGGGATTCAATTGTTTCGGTTCAATTGCATAAAAGCATGCGCGAAGCATTTATCATTATAACGGTTACCATTACTCTCGGATTATTCGGCTTCCTGCTGGCAACCTTGGATGGTGTGCGCAATATGCTTATCGTGTATCCGGAGGTAATTCTCCTCATTATTCCTATCAATATTATTATGGGTCGGTATTTCGGCCTTCGATTATCAGAAGTTCTTCGTTTTCATAATTTCAACGCGCATGCCAGTGAGTAAAATCGTATTGGGGATGAATGCGCGCAACTTTCTCTACTTAAGTAAGTATAACAAAGCGCATGCAAAGCGGCGGGCTGATGATAAATTAGCCACGAAAAATTATCTTATTGCGTCCGGTATTCCAACCGGAACGTCGCTGGCGGTTTTTCGCTCCCCTCATAATATTCGCACGTTTGACTGGAGTTCATTATCAGGGGATTTTGTTTTAAAGCCTGCGCGCGGGTACGGCGGCGAAGGTATTCTTGTTGTATACGATTGGAAAGAGGTGAGCGGACATGATATCCATGGCAACGAAATTACTATACATGATCTCGAGTCAAAAATATTTGATATTCTCGATGGTGCCCATTCCATAGATAGCTTACCGGACCATGCCTTCCTGGAAGAGCGGATTATTATTCAAAACAGTCTGCGTAAAATAAGCGCGGGAGGCGTGCCTGATATTCGCGTTATTGTGTGCAATCGTGTTCCCATTATGGCGATGCTTCGTCTGCCGACGGTAGAATCCGCCGGGCGTGCGAATTTGCATATGGGAGCACTGGGTATCGGCATTGATTTACGCACCGGCATTACCACAAAAGGCATACATCACAACAGTGAAACGCTCTATATTCCGGGAACAAACAGGATAAAAGTTCGCGGTATAAAAATTCCTCGATGGGATGAAATAATATCCATTGCCGCGCGTACCCAGGAGGCGTCTGGTCTTGGATATGCGGGTATTGATATTGTTGTTGATGAAACAAAAGGTCCACTTGTGCTTGAGGTGAATGCCCGGCCGGGACTTACGGTTCAGCTCGCCAATGGCGAGTCTCTTCGTACACGGCTCGAGCGCGTAGCAGATTTAAAGGTTAATTCCGTTGAGAAGGGCATTGATATTGCAAAAAAATTATTTGCGGAAGCGGTTTTGGAAGTTGTGCCGGTTAAGGATAATATCCTTTCCGTAATTGAAAAAATACAAATAATAGGAAGCAATAAAAAACGCAAAACGGTATTTGCAAAAATCGACACGGGCGCATATCGTACATCTCTTGATAGTGCGCTTGTGCGCGAGCTTGATCTTCATGTGCGTGATGAGCGCATTTTCGTAAAAGCGGGGGCCGGTTCTCAAGAACGGCACACGGCAAAGGTAACTCTTCGCATCCGCGGAAAAGAAATTAAAACAATTGCTTCTTTCGTTGATAGGGCGCATATGCGTTTTCCCATTATTATCGGCAGGCGCGATCTGAAAGGATTTCTGGTGGATCCCAATAAGTACTCCCGCAGATAATAAAAACCCCGCTGGTGGCAGGGTGTTGATTATGGAGTGACATACATTAGCTCTTTAAGAAGGATCTTTTTAGAATAATTTGTTTTAAATCTATCAAAAGAAGGCTTTTTAAAATGACCCTTCGGAGCTTTGCAAGATACGTCGAAGGATAGGGTGTATTTTGTTCTATAAGTTGGCGTACCGCATCCACCGCAAGGCGGACAGATAAGCTTTTGGTTATATTAGGAGATGTAAATATAAGACATAAAGCGCTACATGCATAGCAGTCAGTCAGGTGAACGCTTTGCTCTTCTATATATCCTTTTTGCTTTTTAGAATCAAATCCGGTTTCAAGAATTTTTGCCAGCATAAAAGCGATATGACTGCTTTTAATTTGCTCACGCATTTCTTCGATAGGGGTTGTATGTTCCCGATACAAGCGGTATATTGTCCTCCACATAATAACTCCTCCATTTCAATTTAAAAGGATGATCTATCACATTTGTACACTATACTGAAAAAAAGTCAATAGTTTTTTGAGAACAATATACCACTACCGAAGATTATGTTTTTCGTACGCACCTTCCTTTTTTAAGAGTTCTTTTTTCCGTTCCGCACCGCGATTATATCCTCCGATAGTACCATCAGAACGAATAACGCGGTGACAGGGAATATCCGGATTGAAATTTTGCTTCATGATTATGCCAACGGCGCGTGCGGCTCCGGGGTTTCCGGCCACTATAGCCACCTCTTTATACGACATAACAGTACCCTTGGGTATTCGAGCAACTGTGGCAAGAACACGTTCACGAAATGATTTCATATGCGTATAAGCGTACCATATTTGCATTCAAAAAAAAGTTTGTTATAGTGGATGCGCTTTTTCCTTTATCCATCCACTTATCACGTGGTACCATGTACATATGCAGAATAAAAAAGAATGGCATACAATAAGTGAAAAAGACATTAAACAGCTTTTAGAGGTTGATGTACATGCCGGACTTTCTTCGCAGGAAGCCGCTCGCCGTCTTGCCAGATGGGGGGAAAATCGCATAACAAAAAAGCAGGAGTTTCGTCTTCTTTCCATTATATGGCACCAATTTAAAAACCCCCTTATTATCATTTTGATGGGAGCGGGAGGTATTTCCTTCTTTTTAGGAGAGTATACCGATGCCACCATTATTTTTCTCACCATTGTTGTTAATGCTTTTGTCGGTGTAATACAAGAGGGGCGTGCATCGCGGGCGTTTGCCAAACTGCAGGAACATGTTACAAAACATGCGGTGGTACTGCGGGGCGGACATGAACAACAGATAGAATCGGCACAAATTGTGCCGGGAGATGTTGTTGTACTTCGCACGGGGGATTCTGTTCCGGCGGATGCGCGTATTATGGAAGCGCGAAACGTGCGCGTTAATGAATCCGCTCTTACAGGTGAGTGGATTGATATAGATAAAATGCCGGGAGTAGTGCCACCGGAAACACATCTCACGGATCGGACGAATATGGTGTGGGCGGGGACCCTTATGGAGGATGGATGGGCACGGGTGCTTGTGGTGAATACGGCGAATGATACCCAATTTGGAAAGATAAGCTTGCTGGTAGGTGAGACGAGAAAGGTCCGCACGCCGCTTCAAAAGAGTATGGCATCTCTTGCTAAAACAATCAGTATGTTTGTTTTAGCAACGGTGATATTAATATTTTTCTTGGGTGTTTTGCGCGGACAGTCCGTTGCGGAAATGTTTATCACATCTGTAGCGATTGCAGTGGCTGCCGTTCCGGAAGGCCTTCCAATTGCCGTTACGGTTATTTTGGCTCTTGGCATGGAACGCATCTTAAAGCGTGGGGGATTGGTGAAAAAATTAACTGCCGCGGAAACGCTTGGATCTACAAGTATTATTCTTACCGATAAAACAGGTACTCTTACGCAGGGACGCATGCAGGTCTCAGCCGTACAGACGGCATTTCATCTGTTTCAGAAAAAACCGGCGGGAGACACCCCTATTGAACACACAGGGAATACTTTCGCGCTTCATATCGGCGTATTTACGTCGGACGCATTTATAGAAAATCCGGAAGCCGATTTGGCTGAATGGCAGGTGCGCGGTACGCCTACGGATAAAGCGCTTTTACTTGCAGGTATTCAGGGGGGAGTGCGGTTAACAGATGCGCTTTTAAAAGAACCAAAGTTGGATTTTTTACCGTTTGAATCGGAACGGCGATTTGCGGCGTCCCTGCATAAAGGGATAAAGACGGGAACAACGTTATATGTTACGGGAGCACCCGAACTCATTCTTGCGCATGCGGCGCGCGTACAAATGGAAAAAAGTACGACTATTCTTTCAAAAATACGATGCGGTTTTTTGCGGGAAGAATATGAACGCATGACATCCGACGGAAATCGGGTGGTGGCGGTCGGGTTTAAAAAGGAGACTATGTCCGTTATTCCGTCCGACAGCGGAGAAGAGCTGTTGGAAGGCCTTACATTCGTGGGCTTTATCGCTTTTCACGATCCTCTTCGTCCGGATGCGGCGGAATCCATTGCTCTTGCGAAACAAGCAGGGCTTCGTCCTATTATCATGACGGGGGATCATAAACTTACCGCACGAAAAATCGGGCAGGAAATTGGTATTGATGTTGATAGTCAGATTGTACTTGAAGGAAAGGATTTGGAAGCTATGGATGATGAAACTTTGCAAGCACGTGCGCCGGACATAGGTGTGTATGCGCGTGTACTTCCCCATCAAAAACTACGCATTGCCGAGGCATGGCAGAGACGGGGTGCTATTGTCGCTATGACGGGGGACGGCGTGAATGATGCCCCCGCTCTTAAGCGTGCCGATGTGGGTGTGGCGCTTGGTTCCGGTACGGAGGTAGCGAAGGAGGCGGCGGACGTGGTACTTCTTGAGAACAGTTTTGCGGCATTGGTAGCGGCAATCAAACAGGGACGTGTTATTGTGGATAATCTGCGAAAGGTTATTACGTTTGTGTTTGCAACCGGGTTTACTGAAATTATTTTAGTGGGCGGAGCGCTTCTTTTTGGGTTTCCTTTGCCGGTTCTTGCATCGCAAATTTTATGGACGAATCTGGTGGGGGAAGGGCTTCTTAACTTCGCTTTTGCGCTTGAGCCGGAGGAAGATGATGTTATGAAGCAAAAGCCGCGAAAAGGCGGACACATTATAACGCGGGAGATGTGGTTTCTTATTTTAGTAATAGGCGTTGTAACGGATGTTCTTTTATTCGGGCTTTTCCTTTTCCTTTCGCGGTTAGGATACACCATAGAAAATATTCGTACCATTATGTTTGTGGGACTTACCGTCGATTCTCTCTTTTTTGCTTATTCACTGCGTAGTTTGCGTCGTCCTTTTTGGCGTATTCGCGCGTTTTCCAATCCCTTTTTTCTGTTTGCCTTTGCGCTTAGCGTGGCATTACTGTTAAGTGTGTTTTATATTCCGGCATTGGGCGAGCTTCTCTCGGTAACGACTCTTGATTCGCTTGAAGTAGGTCTTATTGTCGCTCTTGGCATAATTGATGTTATTCTTATTGAAGTGGGAAAAAGATATATAAGGAGAAAAAGCGCTATCGGAGGTAAGTAACGTTTCCATGAATACTATATTTATCATTTTTTTAGGGGTTTTAGTCATCGGTGTTATTGTTGTAATCTGGCTTTTACTGCGCGCAAAAAAACAGCCGGAGGATAGTGGAGCACTCACAATACTTCAAAATCAGATGAATGAAATTACACGCACGCTTGATAAGCGCTTGGGAGAATCAGCGGTGCATATGCAATCACAATTTCATGAGAGTATGCGTGCGTCAAAGGATCTTACCGAAAAATTGGTGCGCCTCGAAGAGACGAACAAGCAAGTGGTGGGATTTGCCGATCAGCTGAAGAATTTACAGGATATTCTTCGTAACCCCAAACAACGGGGTGTATTGGGCGAATATTATTTGGAGACGGTTCTTAAAAATGTACTCCCACCGGGCAGTTATCAGATGCAGTATCCGTTTGCTGATGGGAGTATTGTAGATGCGGTTGTATTTGCGGGTGAGAAAATTATTCCCATTGATTCCAAATTTTCTTTGGAAAACTATGAACGTCTGCGTGTGGCACAGGATGCTTCGGAGCATGATCGTCTGGAAAAAGTATTCAAGCAGGATTTAAAAATGCGTATCGACGAAACTTCAAAGTATATAAAGCCGATGGAAAATACTATGGATTTCGCCATGATGTTCATTCCGTCGGAGGGAATTTATTACGATTTACTGGTAAGTAAGGTGGGAGCAGTACAAGTATCTGCCATGGATTTGGTGGAATATGCCTTTAAGAAAAATGTTATTGTTGTTTCGCCGACATCATTTTTGGCATATTTACAGACAGTTCTTCACGGGCTTCGGGCGCTAAAAATAGAAGAATCGGCAAAAGAGATAAGAAAGAACGTGGAAGTTCTTCAGAAACATCTCTTAACGTATGATTCTTATATGCAAAAACTGGGGACACAGATGGGTACGGTGGTAAATACGTATAATACGGGATACAAAGAATTCAAAAAAATAGATAAAGATATGCTTCGCATAACGGGGGAGGGTAATGCTATAGATCCTTTACTGATAGAAAAACCGCACGGTGGGGACGAAGAAAATTAGAAAGTGTGGTGATGAAAGGGTCGGTACCCCTTTTTTCCATAAAAAAAGAGCATATTGCTATGCTCCGGTTCTTACACGTTGGCCATATATATTATATGGCCCGTTGCACTGCGTAAGATGCATTTTTGATGGCGTCACGAGTCCTTGACTTGGATGAATTTGCCATCCGAGTTTCTCGAGCGTTTTCGGTACTTCGTTAGTGGGAACATAAGGAGGTATAATGATAAAGGCCACGTATTTCGGTTCCGTGCATTCGGTACGGACCTTAATAGAAGGGGTATCAGTCGCGGTTTTTTCATCATTAAGATAATCCACATTGTCGAATGCGGGAATTACGTAACGCATAACTAAGCTCCTTTAAGGCATGTTTTTAAGTACTTTACAATATAGAAAAAATATGTCAATATGTACATATAATCGTTTATCTGCTATATTTTGCAGACTAAATCTTAAATAAATCTTATGGCAATTGCGGTAATAAAAACGGGAGGAAAACAATATATTGTTGAGCCCGGTGTAAAACTGAAGATAGAAAAGCTACCCCAGGAAGAGGGGACTGTTACATTTGAAGAAGTGTTACTTGTATCGGATGACGCGTCTACCACGGTGGGAGAACCGACGGTGCCGGGAGCTGTGGTAACCGCAAAGATAATGGGATCCGGACGCAGTCGGAAGATAACGAATTTGCGCTTTCATTCAAAAACGCGTCATCGCCGAAAAAAAGGACATAGACAGTGTTATACCGAAGTGGAAATCACAAATATAGCATAGTAAAATCCCGCGCAATCCCCGCGGGATTTTTTATGGAGGCGTACCTCAAAGTTGGCGAAGCCCTATGTTCTGTTTTTGAGGGCGGCGTCTAGGGTCAGTATATCTGCATATTCAATTTCAGCGCCTGTAGAAAGTCCGCGACCGAGACGGGTGAGCTTGGCGGGAAGGGGATCCAAAATACGTTCTATGTAATTTGCCGTCTGATTGCCGGGGAGGGTATTGGATGTTGCCACAATAACTTCTACGGAGGATGGGTCCTTAAACGCCTTAATGCGTTCGAAAAGCTCGCGCAAATGGAGTTTTTCGCCGGGACTTTTTTCCAGAGGAGAAATAGAACCTCCCGTTACATGATAGAGACCGGTATATGTGCCGGAAGATTCGAATACTTCAACATCTGATTCTTTTTCAACAACAAGAATAATATTTTTATTTCTGCTTTCGGACAGGCAAATATCGCACCGGGTAGTATTGGTATGTCGTTCGGTCATACGAAAACAAAGCGAGCACTGGATTATATCGTCGGAAAGGGCGCGTATGTCTTCTGCAAAGCGTTTCAGATATGAGGCGTCCTTTTTGGCAAGTGCGTATGAAAGACGGACTGCCTGACGCGGTCCAATGCCGGGAAGCTCGCGTAAATGGTCTATAAGATATTTGAGTCGTTTAGGATACGCCATACGATTGTTCGGTGGAACCTTTTTCCATATCTTGGAAAGAGATCTTTTCCTGGTTGAAGAACAGACCCACCTTTCCAAGTGGTCCGTTGCGATGTTTGGCAATCTGTACCTCAACAATATTTTTATTATCGCTGTCGTCTTTATAGCGGTCCTCGCGGTAGAGAAACATCACCACATCAGCATCCTGCTCGATACTGCCCGAATCACGCAGGTCGGATAGTCGTGGGATGGCGGGATGGCGCTGTTCTACCGCACGGGAGAGTTGGGAGAGGGCGAGTACGGGAACGGAGAGTTCACGGGCAAGTGCTTTTAATGCACGGGATATTTCCGTTATTTCTCGGACCAAGCTGTCAGATGAGCTTTTATGCCATGTAATAAGCTGGAGATAATCTACAATGATAAGTCCGAGGCCATGTTCTGCTTGCAGGCGACGCGCCATGGCACGCATTTGCAGGACGGTATTAGATGGCTCGTCATCGATATAAAGCGGAGATTTTGACAGACGGTCCAGTGCGTCGCGAATACGGAAAAAATCATCGGAATCATGCGGAATACGTCCGGTACGAAGGCGCCAGGAATCTACCTGTGCCTCGGATGCAATAAGACGATCCACGACCTGTTCCGTGGACATTTCCAGGCTGAAAATCCCTACGGGAATTTGCGATTTTATAGCCGCATGACGCGCTATATCGAGTGCAAATGTAGTTTTACCGACGGAAGGACGTGCGGCTAAGATAACCAGATCGGAGGATTGTAAGCCGGAAAGCAAATTATCTATGCCGTTAAATCCGGTGGAAACGCCACGGAGACGTTCACCGCCGGACTGCATTTTTTCAAAACGATCCCATGCGCCGTCGGTGGTTTCGGCAACGGGAATAAAACGCTGACGAAGCGATCCGTGGGAAATGCTGAATATCTTTTTTTCGGCTTCATCCAGAAGCAACTCCACTTCATCCGATTCTTGATACCCTAATTGGCTTATTTCTCCGGAAGTTTTTATGATGCTTCGGAGGACATATTTTCTATGTACGATTTCGGCATAGTTTACTATATTGCTTGCAGTAGGCACTGTATTTACCAGAGATGTCAGATAACTCACGCCACCGGCAATATCGAGGAGTTTTTTTTCACGGAGGCGGTTTGACAGGGCAAGTATGTCGATTGGTTCCCGTTTTTCTATAAGATCCATTATTGCCTCAAAAATTATTCGGTGCTTGTCGTTATAAAAATGTTCGGGTGCCAGAATATCAGCAATTTTATTGAAGGCATCTTTATCAAGCATTAACGATCCTAAAACCGACATTTCGGCCTCAGTGTTTTGAGGAGGAACTCGGACATTAAAAGGAGAGGGTTGAACCTTATTTTCATGGATAGGTTGTTGAGCCATAGTTCTATCATTATAGGAAAGATCCCCCTATTTTACTAATTTACCAAAAAGGGGATGAGAGGTGCATAAATGAGGAGTTATGATCCGAATGTAGGGTAAACAAAAGATCCGTCAGTTCTGTCGCTAACATCCCATCCGGCCTCATTTATTTTTAAGCGTAATTGATCCGCCTCTTCCCAATTTTTTGTTTCGCGGGCAATATCGCGTTCTTTTTGTAGGGCTTTAATATTTTGGGGGATTTCCAATTGCGAATCCTTAATTTTTAGTCCAAGTATACTGTCAAATTCATCCAGTATTTTTATAATATCTTCATAATTATTACCCGCCCCAGATCGCCAGTAGTCATGAATAAGATTCCAAACAGTACTAAGCGCGCTAGGTACATTTAAATCATTGTTTATAGAGTGTAAAAATTCATCTCTATATTTTTTATAATCAACTGTTTCTTTTTGAGGAGAAGTATTCCATTCGTCCTTCAGCCACCGATAGAAGTTTACGAGACGCAAGCGTTCTGTTCGAGCGGCCTGTAGTGCTTCCCAGGAAAAACGCAGTTTTGTACGATAATGTGTACCGAGTACCAATAAACGGAAATCCAGAGGATCAAATCCTTTTTCTTTCAGGGTAGCGAGTGTAATGCCGGTACCTTCCGATTTTGCCATTTTTCCGTCTTTTAATTCCAAAAATTCTCCATGAAGCCAGTAACGGGCGAGTTCTTTTCCCGTTGCCGCTTCGGATTGGGCTATTTCGTTTGTGTGGTGTATCTGAATATGATCAATACCTCCACAGTGAATATCGAAGGAGGTGCCAAGGTATTTCATGCTCATGGCGGAACATTCTATATGCCAGCCCGGAAAGCCGATGCCCCAGGGAGATTCCCACTCCATTTGACGTTTTTCTTCTTTTGGTGAGAATTTCCATAACGCAAAATCGGTCGGATTCTTTTTTTCACGTTCATTTACGCGCATACCGGGTTGTATACCCGCAATGTTCTTTTTTGCCAGTATGCCGTAGTCCGGAAAACGGGATGTGTCGAAATAAATACCGTCTGATGTTTTGTAGGTAAACCCCTTTTTTTCGAGTGTTTGTATAAGATTAATTTGCTCGGTAATATGTTCCGTGGCGCGACACCATATTTGCGGTGGGAGAATATTTAAATCTTCATTATCTTGCTTAAAGGCATTTTCATACATACGCGCTATATCCGAAGCGGTTTTTTTTTGTTTGCGTGCTTCCTGTTCCACTTTATCTTCACCCGTATCTTCGTCCGATGTAAGATGGCCCACATCCGTTATGTTCATGACATGCTTTACGGTGTATCCATTCGCTTTTAGTGTACGCTTGAGAATATCTTCAAAGATATAAGTCCGCAGGTTACCGATATGCGCGTAATTGTATACGGTGGGGCCACACGTATAAAGACCAACAGACCCCTTTTGGAGGGGTTTGAATATTTCTTTTTTTCGTATAAGCGTATTGTAGATAGTAAGAGGCATGTATGGAGATAATGTGATAATACAGAGAAATTATATCCATCCTCTGTGCCGGAAAAAGAAATACATTGTTACGATGCCTGCAAACATAATACCTATTATGATCCAGAAATCATGGGGAAGGCCCACGATAGGAAATGTTTTTGTGTTCATTCCGAACAGGCTTGCAAGAAGAGTGAGTGGAAAGGTGATGAATGCCATAATGGTAAGATTTTTCGTAATTTCAGCCGTACGCATGGAAATAAGAGATGCATTTGTTTCATGTAATGCTTCGATGGTTTCTTTATGATTTTCAAGAATGTGCCATACACGCACATAATCACTTACAATGCGGGTTATATACGGACGCATATCATTTCCGAAAAATAATATTCCTTCTTTTTCAAACGACGCCAGAATGCTTTCCTGCGGTTGCATAGTACGACGAAAATCAAGAATTTCGCGGCGCAATATAGAAATGTCTTCGATAAGATCCTGGCTGGGTTCTTTGAAAATACGGCTTTCCATGCGAGTGATTTTTTTATCCATTGTCTCAAGTTCTGTAAGAGCATTGGTAAACAAATAGGAAAGTAAGTGGTACAAAAGTTCGCCGGGTGCGCCGGCGAGATATTGTTTCGCAATGCGTTTGTTGTTCGTTACGGTTTCTATAAATTCTTCCAGTGCCGGAATGACGTGGTATTGGGTTGTTATTAAGAAATCTTTTCCTATAAGGAAATCAATCTCCTTTCCATGATTGGAATCGTGATCGTTATATACGGGGAAGTGTAAAATAAGGTATAGGAAGTTATCGTATTGCTCTACCTTTGGGCGGAACGTCGGATGAGTAAGCTCATCCGCCAACAAAGGGTGAATATCATGCTTTTGAGCAAATGTTACGAGATCTTCTTCTTTAGGTTTTTTAAGATGTGTCCAAACGAACGCATCGCCATGAATCGTTTTCGTCATGTGGGTGCAGAGGTACGAATTCCGAAAAACGCTGTTTACGGTGACGTACCTAATTAATCATGGATAAGTTTTATACCTCTATTATACGCAGTAGAGGCGTAGAGGCAATGGCAATGTTCGTTCATTGACTGATGTCCTTTCATTTTGTCATAATGAGCCGTATGGAATTAGTGAGACGTATGCGTATATTGGTTATGGCGCTTGTTATTATAGGCGCCGGTTTTGGTTTTGGTGTATATGTTGGCGTTAGTCAGCGCCCGGCAATCGAGAAGGTGACAAGTGTATATAATAAGGAAACGGCAAAACCGCCGGAAGTTGATTTTACAGCCTTTTGGACAGCATGGAATATTTTGGAAGAAAAATATGTAGCGGGCGTTGAGATTAATCGGGAAGAGCTTTTGTACGGTGCTATTTCCGGCATGGTAAAGGCAGTAGGAGATCCATACACGGTATTTTTGCCACCCGAAGAGAAGGAATTTTTTGACTCGGAAATTTCCGGAAAGTTTGAAGGTATCGGTGCTGAAATAGGAATCCGTAAAGGCATCTTAACGGTCATTTCGCCTCTTGCGGGTTCTCCCGCCGCCGCCGCCGGCCTCCTTGCCGGAGATCGTATTTTGCAGGTGGATGATGTTATTACATCAGACCTTACGCTAGATGAAGCGGTTAAACTTATTCGCGGCGAGAAGGGGACGATGGTGGCGCTTACTGTTCTTAGGGGAAATGAGGATGCTACTCGCACAGTAGAAATTACACGGGATACCATAAAGATTTCCATTATTGAGACCGAACAGCACGATGGAGGTGTTTTTGTAATACGTCTGCATAGTTTTTCAGAGAATTCACCGGTAGAATTTCGTAATGCTCTCCAAAAAATGGCAGAGAGCGGGTCTAACCGGCTGGTTCTTGATTTAAGAAACAATCCGGGCGGATTTCTGGATGCCGCCGTTGATATTGCGAGTTGGTTTTTAGAATCGGGGAAAATAGTGGCACGTGAACAATTTGGGGACAATTCCGAGCACGCGCACAGAAGTCGGGGATATAATGCTCTTGCTGATATTCCGGTGGTTGTTTTGGTTAATCAGGGATCGGCATCCGCTTCTGAAATTTTAGCAGGCGCGCTTCGGGATCAGAAAAATATTATGTTGGTGGGAGAAACAACATTTGGTAAAGGATCTGTTCAGGAATTAGTTCCGGTTACGAAAAACTCTTCGTTGAAAGTAACAATAGCCCGATGGCTTACGCCAAATGGCACGCTCCTTTCGGGTAACGGTTTGAGTGTTGATGTGGAAGTTAAAATAACGGCAGATGATATTGAAAATATACGTGATCCGCAGTTAGACCTGGCTCTTGAATTGGTTCGGGGATTATAATATTTTGGGTACTTGAAATAAGGGAAAAAATAAGATACACTGGAAAGATATGAAGGTTATTCTCGAAAAAGACGTACCAAAAGTTGGCCGTGCCGGAGATATACGCAATGTGGCGGATGGGTATTTTCGTAACTTTTTGATGCCGCGCAGGCTTGCAAAAATAGCAACGCCGGCACTTGAAAAACAGGCGGAAGTGATACAAAAGCGGCGCATCGGCGAGGATGAAAAACGAAAAGAAGAATATAAGATACTCGTAGAGAAGCTCAATACCGAAGAAATTCATATAGCAGAAAAAGCGAATGAGGAAGGTCATTTATTTGGATCCGTGAGTGAGGATGATATTGTACGCGTTTTGCATGAAAGAGGATATAATCTTATAGAAAAGCATCATATTCTTTTAAGTGAGCATATTAAAACATCCGGCATGCATGAAGTGCCGTTGGAGTTTGCAGGGAATATTACCGGTGTTATCCGGCTAGTAGTCGATAAACTTGAATAATACACGTTACATTTTTGTGGTAGGGGGAGTTATGTCCGGCATTGGCAAGGGTATTACAACTTCCTCCATTGCAAAGATTCTACAGGCACGTGGATACGCCGTAACGGCACTCAAAATAGATCCCTACATTAATGTCGATGCCGGCACTATGAACCCCGTTGAACATGGGGAGGTTTTTGTCACGAAAGATGGCATGGAATGTGATCAGGATATTGGCAACTATGAACGGTTTCTGAACCAGGATTTGTACGGATATAATTACATGACGACGGGGGCGGTGTATTTGTCGGTTATTACGAAGGAGCGCAATTTAGAATTTGACGGAAAATGCGTAGAGGTAGTACCTCATGTACCGGAAGAGGTAATACGTCGTATTGAATTCGCCGGACATAAAACAAAAGCCGATTTTGTTTTGATTGAAATTGGCGGCACGGTGGGGGAGTATCAAAACTTATTATTTCTTGAAGCGGGGCGTATGATGCGGCTTAAATATCCGGGAGATGTGCTTTTTGTGATGGTAAGTTATTTTCCCGTGCCAAGCATGATAGGTGAAATGAAGACAAAACCAACGCAGTATGCCGTGCGCTCTCTTAACACGGCAGGGATTCAGCCGGATATTATTATTGCCCGTTCCAGTATGCCGCTTGATAAGCCGCGTAAAAAGAAAGTATCCATTTTTTGTAATATGCAGGAACAGGATATTATTTCCGCACCTGACACTTCCTGTATTTACGAGATTCCGCTTACGTTTGAGAAAGACAAGCTAAGTGATCGCTTGCTGAAAAAATTTAATATCAAAAAACCGCGTCGGGCAAAAAATGGTATGGATGAGTGGAAGCAGGCTCTTTGCGTAGCCCAGCGTGTTACAAGACCGATACGTATCGGTATTGTGGGAAAGTATTTTGGAACGGGGGCTTTTCTTCTTTCGGATGCGTATATATCCGTTATTGAGGCCTTAAAGAACGCCGCATGGGCGGAAAAGCGTGCGCCGGAGCTTGTATGGCTTAATGCCGAAACATATGAGGAACATCCTGATGCACTCGAAGAGCTTTCACAGTTTGACGGTATTGTTATTCCGGGCGGATTTGGAGCACGCGGTGTGGAGGGAAAGGTTGCTGTGGTGGAATTTTGCCGTAAAAATAATATGCCGTATCTTGGGCTTTGTTATGGATTACAGATGGCGGTAATAGAATTTGCACGGCATGTGTGTCGTATGGCTGATGCAAATACAACGGAAGTCGATCCGGAAACGAAATATCCCGTTATCGATGTTATGCCGGAACAGGAGGAGAATATTAAGGAAAAAAATTTGGGCGGCTCTATGCGCCTTGGTTCCTATGCCTGTAAACTAAAAAACGGTACGCGTGCGGCAGACGCCTACGGACATGTGCGTGTAAATGAACGACATCGACATCGTTATGAGGTGAATGATGTATATCGGGAACGTTTGGAGCGAAAAGGTCTCGTTGTGTCGGGTATAAATCCGGAGCGTGGGCTTGTTGAAATCATCGAACTTCCCGATCATCCTTTTTTTGTGGCGACGCAATTTCATCCGGAACTGCAATCACGGTTTTTGGATCCGCATCCGTTGTTTCTTGCATTTATTCGTGCGGCTATCAAGAAAAGTTCCGCATAATGGACAAACAAAAACTCCACCTATGGAGTTTTTTAACTTCTGTTCTTTTTCGGTTTTTACCTTTCGCTAAACAACACTAATGACCTTGCGTTTTGTAACACTTCCATTAAAGTTCATTTTACGGCGTTCTGTAAATTTTACAATACCTTTTTTTATTGCAAACAAGGTAAAATCACGCCCCTGCTTAACACCCTCCCCGGCGAGGACACGTGATCCTGTTTGGCGATAAAGAATACTGCCCGGACGCGCTTCTTGTCCGTCCGAAAGCTTTACGCCGCGATATTTAGGCTGTGAGTCCCGGAGGTTATTTGTAGATCCACCCGATTTTGTATGTGCCATGGTTTATTGATACTATATACGGATATAAGATATATATGACTGAAATGATACCAAATATAGGACGTAAGGTCAAGGAATTTGTAAGCAAAAAAGAAGGTGATATAATTCTCTTTTTAAGTGTCTTTTTAGGTATAATGCTCATTGCTGGCCTATTTTATATATACGGCGCGCAGGGGGAAAAATACCCCATACGCATGAGGGAAGTTTCCAGGGCAGTGGAGGAGGAGTCGGCTCTGAGGGCATATATTGCCGCAGAAGGTCTTTCGGGGCTTATAGCGGCAAGTAGTAAGGGTACACGTTATTATTACCCCTGGTGTGGGGGAGTTTCTCGCCTTTCCGAGAAAAATAAGATCTGGTTTGATACGCCGGAGGAAGCGGAAAAAGCCGGATATACTATAGCCTCTGGTTGCTCCGGACTTTAAGTAAGAATTTCCTGTTTGACGCATTTCTGCGTTGCGACGGGAAAATCCTCAACGACGTATACTCTTACATTTTCCCTTCGCGTCTTGAACTGCATTCAAACAGAAAAATTCTCTTATGTGGTCCAAGCTAGCTTTGATATAAGTAGAAAAATCACTGTAAAATAAGGTTTTTTTTGGAGTTTTACGAAGATCCCAGGGATTACTATTGACATTTAAATATAAATATGTTAGAATACAGCCATCATTAAAAAAGGGGAGAGAAACCAATAATGAAAAGCGATGTTGGAGAACCTCTCCTAAGAGTATGTGAAAGCATGTTCGTAATGAGAAGACTGCGCAAGCAGTAATCTTTATGAGGTTTTCCAACATCGCTTTTTGTATAGTTCTCGAAAGAATGATGGAGAGAGAATAACGAGTAAGGGTATTAATATATTATACGACCCTGATACTCACTATCTTCATCATTTTCTCTGGAATTAATCTGGGGAAATGTTCTTTAACCTCGCGGAACGATGAAAAAATTCCGCTTAACAAAAAACTAGCGTAGAAGCGCTGGCAGGAGGTGTTAAATGACACAAAAAGCTATTCAATGGAATGGATGGTTCGTGTATACTATCTCGGGGTTGGCTCGTGGAGATGCGAGCATTGCCGGAGACATGATATCCGGAGCGGATATTATGAATGTTCTTGAAGTGTTAGACGCCGCGAGGTTTTCGAGAACCTCGCGACGGGGATGGAAAACGATGGACCATCCCGATCTCGGGATGCTCCAGTGGAAGTCCGGTGTGGACTTCCGCACAACTGGTTGGTTTTTGTTTGTAAAAGTCAATGGTACATTGATTCTGAAGGCCTGGCCGGAGGCCGGGCACCAAAAGAAAACACCCATATTATGGGTGACGGGAACCAGTAGGGAGATTTCGAATAAACTTGGATACTTGGAAAAGTAAAAAGTTTGTTCGAAAAAGAACTGGGGAAGCGTAAAAACCTTCCCCCTACAACTGAATTCATTTCCGAAGGGAGGTGGGTTCCGAGTAGGTGATGAGTTACAGGTTACGCGCTACAAGAAAAATGATCGGACAACAATTACTGCAGTATATTTTGATATATTCCCATATTCTTTTCTAATCTTCACGAGGTTAAACCTCGTGAAAGGAAAGATGAGGACTATAAATAATATACAAACATAGGGACATCATCTTATCCGGATAATTTTTTTAAAAACGTCGTTAGAGGGCTGTGAGTTTATGAGAGTTATGCGTTCAGATTCTCTCTCCTCGCATAATTCGTTCATATTGTTGGGGAAATGATATGACATGAGCTCGCAGCCCTTTGTCGGCTAAGAGAATAAAACAAAAATCGGAAGCAAGACTTCCGATTTTTGTTTTACCTACTATCTACCGCATATCACGTGTTACTATCTAATCATGAATGCATTACTTCCTGTTGTGGCGGCTATCTTGCAATCGGTATCGTTTACGCTCGATAAAAAGATTTTATCTATGCGCCGGGTGGGGTTTCGTATGTATACGGGTGTTAGTATGCCGCTTATATTCGGTATAACGAGTATTATTTTTCTACTATTCCGGCCCCCCATTACATCGGAGTTATTTTCGGGATACTTGCCGTTGTTTCTTATTATCTCGGTTGTTGGCACTGCTATTACCAATATATTCTTTTATCGAGCACTTGATGGTGATTCGCTTGGAGAAATAGAAACGATAAGCCTTATAAATGCGATACCGGTATTAATTGTTTCAAGTATTCTTTTTGTCGATGAGCGTAATTTCTCTATTCTTATACCGGCATTAGTGGCGTCTAGCGCTGTGATTTGGGCGCATTGGCAACGGCATCATTTTCGTATGGTACGCGGTACCTGGTTGTTTTTTTTGTGGTATTTTATCTATGCGCCGGTGAGTGCAATACTTTCAAAAGAGCTTCTTTCAGTTTGGAATCCCATTGCTCTTGAATTGGTGCGGTCCGGTGTCTTAGCTCTTATATTTACTATACTTTTTTGGCAACAAGTAAGGCGTGTGCCGCGGAATGTTTTTTTGTTTCTTTTAGCCACAAATACATTAACGTCGATTAGTTGGATATTATATTATTATGGATATCAGCGTCTTGGCGTGGTATATACGGTTTTATTATTTTCCTTACAGCCACTGTTGGTATATGCGGCATCTATACTGTATCTCAAGGAAAAACCGCATCGCAAAAAAAGTATTGCGTTCGGTATCGTTCTTGTTTCCATTGCATACGCACAATTTTTGGCAAGGTAGGGGAATGCTACGTCTCCTCGACTTCTCCTTCCTCCATTTCCTCTACTTTTGTGCTTATAGTAAGCACATCAAAACGCTTGACGAGTTCTTTGGTATCTTCTATATCATGTTTCATTTGGGGAGGTAGTTCCTTCACTATTTTTTTAAGAACTTTTTCATCAGGGGAGAGAAGGAGTTCCCATATATCCATACGCCCCGCGGCTGTTAGAATTTCTTTTACTTTATCAAAATTGTAGGTAAACCTCTCCTGTAATTTTTTAGCCACAATACCTTCCGCGCCAAATACACGCGTAACGCCTTCTTTTTCCATATATGTTTTTATATGTGTCTGTAGCTCGGCAATACGTTTGGTTGTTCTTGTACTTTGTTTTTTAAGGGCAAAAAATTCCGTGAGTATTTCTTCAATGGGTGGTTCTATGACAGCCTTTTTCGTATAGAGGAATTTCCACGCCGGACATATGGCTTTATATCCACACCAATCACAGAGAGGTGTCGGTTGGGCAGGGAAGGCGTCCTCTTTTATGCTCGTTTCTATGGCGCGAATGGTTTCTAAAACAGTTTCTTTAATATGATCCAGATCCTCTTTTTTGCGTGTTGTTGTCAGTTTTTCATTGTGCTTTACATACTGCAAGCTAAGACGGATATTATCAGGATTAATATGCGGCCAGCGGCGTGTAAGACCAAGATAATAAAGGGAAAGCTGTAAATCATCGTTAAGTGATTCTTGGGACTTCATTTTACGCGCCGTTTTGTAGTCTATAATTTCATAGGTGTCGTCCGTTGGTTTATCGATGCGATCCATGATACCGGCAAGTGTATGTGTTTCGTTTGTTTTTGGATCTTCAATACTAACCTCGAAGCGGGATTCCAGGTCGGCTACATTAAAATTCCATGGAGGATTTTTTTCATAGAAGCGCTTTAAAATGTGTTCGCCTTGATCCAGGTATGCCTTTCGTTCGGCATCGGTAATATTTAATTTATCTGCGTTTTGCCAAGCGGTACGAAAATGGTTAATAACTTCGTCCAGTGTAGGGAAGAGCGGATCTTTTGAGAACATATAATGAAGGCCGCTATGCACCAATGTTCCAAAAACAGCTTCTTTGGATTTTGGCTCCCTTACTCTTTCTATGTTTTGGAATTTATAACGTTGAGGGCATTGCTTGAAGGTTTCCAGTGCGGAATAGGATGTACGCATTTGACTTAAAATTATATTATGGTATAAAAATAAAAAAGAGGGGATTTATACATGACTATTGTAGCATGTTCACGGCATATGTCCGGCAAGAAAGATCAAATAACATGGAAAGGGTACGCATTCTTATGGAGTGCGTCAATGGGCCTTGCAGTGTTAAGCATAGCTGTTTTAGTGATATATTTTGAAACAGATATGATCCAAAAGGATTTGAAAATCTTTTTGGGGATCACGTTGTTATCAATTTTTTGCATGATTTGTCATGCTCTTTGGAAGGAGGCGTCATACAATGCTTACTGGAGGAATGGCACTTAAGCCGGTATCAATAGAAGAGGTGGTTGTTGGAATTGGTCTCTTTACGGTAATAATATGGGTGGGGCTTAAGTGTCCCACTCCGAAAAAATTTTGGAATACTCTTTGGGGTATTGGGTAATCGATAGATATATATATCTATCGATTTTTATTACTTTACTTTATGAAAAGGAAAGAATATATATGTCGCACAATAACTCTTTTGCGACATATATATTCTTTTATATAATATGGTTTCCTTAGCGTATAAATTCATGCCTGTCATCTATTGATTGGTTATTTTAATTCACCTTCTGTTCCAATAAATATAATGTCCTATAACTCTATTTATTTTTTTATATTCCTTGCGTACCCCTATTATATAATTCTCGCTTTAAAAAATTGCCCACATAAGCTACTACTCCCCTACACATGCTATCCGATACATTGACAAATTAAATTTAGTAGTTATTATATAATTTTTAAAAATGCTATCCATCACTTGAAGTGCTTGTTGCTGTTTGATTGCTATGTTCCTTTAAATTACCGAGAGTATTTTTTATAAGATTCCAAAATGTAGTTGCGTATTCTTTTCCATAAGAATTCCAAAAAATATTGATTCCATTGCTCACAAATTTAAAATTTTCTTGAAGCGTTTTATCGTTAAATACAGATGTTAAACTTACACCGAGCAAGCTTATGATAACGAGTAATAAAATTATGATTATAATTGATTGAATAAATCCCTTGTTCATAAAAATAAATTATGGATAGACAAGTTTTATAAATAAGCGAGAGGATTCAGGTAGCCGCCGTATGGGAGATATTGGCACTTGCTCCCGGGAACTTTGGATGCGCGAAATTGAACGGTGCTGGAATCGTATACCGTAAAATGTAAATGTGGTCCGGTGGCGTATCCTGTGGCGCCCGAGTAGCCAATAAGATCTCCCCGAGCTACTTGTTGTCCTTTGGATGTTTTTATGAGAGACAAATGAGCGTAGAGCGTTGATAGTCCGTTTGAATGCTCAATAAGTACCCATTTACCATATGAAAGACATCCCCGGAATGCATCCGTATCGCCGACATCAAGCACGATACCTCTTTCAGCCGCAAAGAGCGGCGTTCCGGTCGGTACGCCTATATCTATGCCATTATGGGGATGTCCATTATAAAGAATGGCAGAATCCGGCGTGTTGCCGAATCCTTGGGTAAGTTTGGGAGGGTCTTTAACAGGCCAAGCAAGAACCCCTTCATGTGCTGTCGGTAATAAATTGCGGTCAATACGTTTACGCAGTTCATCTTCAATGCTTTGGATTTCATCAAGCATAGCCTGTCGCTGTTGTTCACGTTCCGCAACAAGATTTTCGTATTCTTTTTGTTTACTGCGCGTTTCCGTAAGGAGGGAGTCTTTTTTGTTTTTTGTACTTTGTTCGATAACTTTTCTGTCATCAAGCTCGCTACTAAGTGATGTGAGGTCTATTTTCCGTCTATGTTCTTCCGCTTCTTTATCTTCCAGATCGCTCTTGAACGTGCGTAAGTTGCCAAGATGTTTTTGGATGGATTCTTCCACATTCTGAATATCCTCCATGGTACCAAAAAAATCAGAAATTTGTTCAGTACTAAGCAGTATTTCTACAAGAGAATCGCTGTCGTATTCATGTACGGTTTGCAGTATTTCAGCAAGAGCGCGTTTTCCAGAATCAATTTCCTGTTCTTTTGTTTGAATAGCATCTCCCAAAGATTCAAGTTCAAGTTCGGTTGCCGCAATACGATTTTCCGTGAGGCGAATATCAGTATTTAACTTACCAATTTCGGCATTAACTCGATCAATTTGTCCTTGTAGTGTTTTTGCTTCTTCATGTGTTTTGGTAAGGGTTTGTTGATAGGCGGCAATTTCGGCTTCAAGTTTTTCTATTGTATTATTGCGTTCCGCGATGCGTGCACGCAGATCTTCTTCTGTTTCTGCACGAGAATAGAGAGGCATGAAAAACATGCCGGATATGGAGATGAGAAGCCCTGTTATAAGAAATACATATTTCATTGCATATGATCTAATTTTTTCTGGATAAGCATCTGCGCATACTCTATTCGTTGCATTGTTATTTTTTTGCCTATGACACTCATTATCTCAAATGGTCCGGGAGATGCTTTTCTGCCGGAAAGCGCCACGCGGAGAGGCCATAGCGTTTCGCCGATTCCACGATTTTTAGCAAGCGGCATTATAATGGTTTCCAGATGCTCTTTTGAAAATACGGTATCATCTAACGGGTGTAGTATCTCCATTACAGCAGAAAGATTTTCCGTGAGAGAATGTACATCTTGTTGTCCTTTCCAAGGAAGAAGATCAAAATCATATTCTGGATTGTTAAAAAAGAAAGAAACACTTTCGGTAGTAATATCTGAAAGAGTTTTAAGTCGGGATTGTTCTATGGCAACAATATGGGCAGTGTAAGATAAATCGTTTGTAGGAATCATATTTTTTTTCAGAAAGGGCAGAATACGGTCCATGAGATCATTCAAAGAAAGTGCGCGTATATATTCCTCATTTATCCATGTGAGCTTATCCTGATTAAAAATAGCGCCACTTTTTTGGACATGTTCAAGCGAGAATTCTTTTATTAGTTCATCCATTGAGAATAATTCTTTATCATTTCCCGGACTCCATCCCAGGAGTGCCATGAAGTTTATAAGTGCTTCTGATAGGAAGCCCATCTCCTTATAGGAGGCGAGAGATGTTTCGCCATGGCGCTTTGAAAGCTTGGAACGATCGGTTCCTAATATAAGTGGCAGATGAGCGTAAAGGGGTATTTTAGCGGCAAGAGCGTGGAAAAGAAGGATTTGGCGCGGGGTGTTTGGTATATGATCCTCTCCACGGATAACGTGAGTAATATTCATATCGACATCATCTACGACATTTGCCAGGTTAAACAAGGGTGTTTTTACATTTTTTGCAATGGAAAAATCGCCCAGATGAGCCGCGTTTACGGTAACGGTTCCGCGGATACTGTCATCAAACGAAACATTTCCTTCGGTATCGTTGCGAAAACGAATAATACCTTCCGAACGATTTTCATCACGATGACTACATCGATGATGCGGTGCTTTTTTATCCTGCATTTGTGCATGTTTCTCGGCATCCAATTCTTCTTTTGTGTGCGCACAATAAAACGCTTTTCCCTCTGTTAGAAGATTTATTATATGTTTTTCATAAAGATCGGTGCGTTCTGATTGGCGGTATAACTCATCCCATGTAATACCAAGCCATGCAAGGTTTGAGATGAGATCTTCTTCATAACGTTTTTCGGAACGTTCTTTGTCGGTATCTTCAATGCGAAGCACAAATATCCCCTTATTTTTACGGGTGAAAAGATAGTTAAACAGTGCGGTACGTGCCGTACCGACATGAAACCACCCCGTGGGGCTGGGGGCCATGCGTGTTCGTATCATATGCCTTTCAGTATATCGTAAATACGTATGTTATTCTATATCCCCATGCAGGCCCAAGGCAATTATTTCATGAGCTATTTTTTCAGCAGCGTCAAGACGTGCGAATCTCTGAGCTCCCGCACGCATTTTACTTCGCAATGCTTCGTCTTCGAGAAGATGAATAATCTGACTGGTAAGAACGGTGGGTGTTATATTTGATTCTTCCATAACCTCTCCTCCCCCTACGCGTGCGTATGCATAAGCATTTTTTCGTTGATGATCACTTGCCGCATGTGGAAGCGGAATTAAAATACTGGGAATACCCCAAGCGGCAAGTTCATAAAGAGCCGTTGCGCCTGCACGCGAAACAATCACCGAAGCAATATGAGAGGCATTACGCAATTGATCTTCATCAAGAAATGCAAATGGATGATATCGTTTTTTATGAGTAGAGTTTTCAAGAATAACGGATGCATTTTTTAGTACATCGCTATAATTATCCTGTCCGCATTGGTGAATAATTTGCATGCGTCCTATAAGGCGCTCAATTGCTTGAAGAAGGATGTCATTTATGGGTGCTGCTCCCTGCGACCCTCCTAAAACGAGAAGGGTTGGCACGTGGGTTTCTAGCTGAAATAAAGTACGCGCCTCTTCCTCGTTCCCCCCGATAACACGGCTCCGAATGGGAATGCCTGTCATAGCAGTCTTCTCTTCCGGGAAATGGATGGCAGTTTCAGGGAATGATATGGCGATACGTCGGGCGAACGTTGCTGACCATATGTTTACTTTCCCGGGAACGGTATCTGATTCATGTATGAGTATGGGAATGCCATAAAATCGAGCGGCAAATAAAATGGGAAACGCCACATAACCACCTTTGCTAAAAATGACATCAGGAAATTCTTTATAGACAACCCAAAAAGCATATATAACGGAAAAAAATGTTTTTATGGCATCCCCTATATTTTTTAATGAAAAGTATCTTCGAATTTTTCCGGACGAGAAATGTCGAAATGTAATCTGTTCAAATTGAAGAATCTCTTCGTCTACGGGTTCATCTGAAATAAGAAGTAGCTCGAGTGATACAAGTTTTTCATCCTCCGCAATACGCCGAAGTTCTCGCGCTACCGCAATGAGGGGCGTGAAGTGCCCTCCGGACCCCGATCCAAGAAGTGCTATTTTCATCGTGTGTATTTAGATATGTTCATAAGAATACCAACACTTGCCAGGTTCATAATAAGAGCGGATGAACCGAAACTAATAAATGTGAGCGGAAGTCCGGTGAGTGGAAGGAGTCCTGTTATGGCGCCTATATTGGTAAACGCTTGTACGATAATAAGGAGTGTTATACCGGCCGCAAGCGTGTGACTAAATCCGTCAGGTGCCCGTGCAGAAATACGCATGCCACGCCAGAAAAAAATAAGGAACATGGCAGTAAGGATGACACTGCCGATAAAGCCAAATTCTTCTCCAAATATTGCAAAAATGGAATCGCCGGCAGGTTCAGGAACATAATTAAATTTTTGCCGCGACATACCAAACCCGCGTCCGAATATACCTCCGGATCCAATAGCGATGAGTCCCTGATGCAGTTGATAGCCAATTCCTTGCGTATCTTCTTTCGGATGCAAAAAAACAGCCAGTCGATCACGTCGATAAGGTTGAAAATAGATAATAAGTCCAAGAACTGCCACGCCTAGAAGTAATAGTAAGGCAATTTGAGACATTCTGCCACCGCCAATAAAAAATAGCAGTATGGATGTAATGACAAGAATACCAAGAGTGCCAATGTCGGGCTGTAAGACGAAAAAAACAGAAACAATACCAAGCATTACAAGAAACGGGAGGAATCCCATGGAAAAGCTGGCAATGTCTTTCTTTTTTGTTTCTATCCAGGCCGCCAGGTATATGATAAAGGCGAGTTTCGTAATTTCAGCAGGTTGAATTGTTATGGGACCCACTTTTATCCATCTACTGGCCCCCTTTAGTTCAAGGCCAATGTTTGGAATAAATACAAGAATCATCATGAAAAGAGCACCGATAAGAAGAACGGGAGCAAGTTTTTTCCAGTACTGATAGCGAATTTTTGACCCTAAAATAAGAGCAACTACGCCAATACCGGCACCAATAGCCTGATTTGAAAGATAATAATACTCCTCTCCAAATCGACTGCTTCCCAAAATGGGAGAAGCTGATGCAATAATAAAGAGTCCCACTATAACAAAAAGTACTGTAGTACCGAGAAGAATATAGTCGGGTTGATGTTGATGTGTAGAACTCATGCGTTTTCGGCGCGAAGAACACTTCCCGCTCGTGCGTCAGTAAGGGCACCATTCTTTACAGCAATTACGCCATTTACAATAACGGTAGAAATACCCTCCGGATACATAAAAGGATTTTCATAAGATGCTTTGTCGCGAATAATCTCTGGATTTATAAGTGTTATATCGGCCGTTTTCCCCATTTCAATAGTGCCTTTGTCGGAAAACCCTAAAAGAGATGCCGGTGCTTTTGTCATTTTAAAAACGGCTTCCTCCCATGATATAAGATTCTTTTCACGGATATAGGTGCCTAAAAATTGTGCCGTGGCGCCAAATGATCGGGGATGTACTAAATCCCCTTTTATTTCAACGGGAGAATGAGCACTGAGACCGAAACTGTCGGTGGAAAAAACAACAAAAGGTTCCTTATAAAGAAGTTCCACATGTTCTTGATTAATGGTATCCCCGAAGATAGTAACGGAAAGATTATTCAGCTCGAGAATTTTTAATAATGTTTCTTCCGGTGACATCCCCCATCCTGTGCCAATATCGGCAATCGTGTTTCCTATAATTGGTTTTGTTTCGCGTACGGATGCTATTGTTATTTTATCATAATGAAGAGTAAGTTCTTTTATGCCTTGGAGAAGATTTTGTTTCTCCATAGGATTTTTTATGCGCTCGATTATTTGTTTTTTACCCCCTTCGCGCGCCCAGCTTGGCAAAAGAGCGTAGAGCAAAGATCCTGTTTTGGTATACGGAAACACATTTGCTGTTATGGGTACACCTTCTTCCCGTGCTGAGCGGATAAGATTTAATGCTTGGGTAAATGTTTCCCACGAATGCTTTCCTAGCGATTTTAAATGTACGATGTGGACGCGGGCATTTGATCCGCGTGCAATGCTAATGGCTTCATTGACGGCAGGAAGAAGATCTTTTCCTTCATCCCGGAGATGTATTGTGACCAGTCTTTTTTTATCTGCCGCCATTTGAGCAAGAGTAATCAATTCCTCGCGCGTTGCAGGTTGTCCATGACTAAATGCAAGTCCGAATGATATACCAAGAGCACCGTCATCAAGCGCCTCCGCAAAAAGCCGTTGCATGCTATGAAGTTCGGGCATGCTTGCCGAACGGGCTTTATCCCCCATAACGTCACGTCTCAGTGTTCCGTGACCTATAAGAGTTGCAAAATTTACACCAATGGGGTGCCGGGAAACTTCCTGTAAAAATTCTTCCGTTGAAAGCCAGTTGGTGTTTATGGTGGATATATCCACCCATTTTTGTACGCTTCCCAGTACTTCATTACCGCGAATGAGTGGTGTAAGTGAAGATCCGCATGAGCCGCCCACGATAGTGGTGATTCCTTGCCTTAGCATGCTTTCCAGAGATGGTTCCGAAAGGAGTGTCCAGTATGTATCGGAATGATTGGTAATATCAATAAAGCCCGGGCAGATAAAAAGATTTGAGGCATCAATTATTTGCGTTGCTTCTGTGTCGGTAATTGTGCCAAGTCCCATTATTTTTCCGTTATGTATGGCAACATCACCTTTATACGGAGATTTTTTCCCCGTACCATCTACAATGACTCCGTTTTTTATAAGAATGTCAACCATATGTGTAAGTAGTATATATAGCGAGTTGATTTTATCTCCCTATTAATGCAAGTGCCATACCAATAATAGCAAATATAACGCTCATTACCCAAAAGCGCATTGTTACTTTATGGGAGGGCCATCCTTTTGCTTCAAAGTGATGCTGAATGGGAGCTACCAGGAATACTTTCTTGCCGCGTATTTTGCGGGATGCAATTTGGATAATGTCCGATCCGGACGCTAGTACTAAGGGAAGTGCGATAATAGGTAATAAAAGAACGGAATCAGTGAAAAAGGCGATTACGGTCAGTGTGGTTGTAAGACCAACCATACCGGATTCCCCCATCCAGAAACGTGCCGGCGGGATATTGAACCATAGAAAGGCGAGGATAGCGCCAACGATAACACCGGCAAATGTTGCTACATCGAATTGATTTTGAAAAAATGCAATACCGCTATATGCGGCAAAGGCGGATGCAAGCACGCCGCCAGAAAGGCCGTCTATACCGTCTATAACACTGCCACTGAAGGTAGCAAGCATCGTCAGGACAAAAAACGGGATATACCAAATACCGATGAATATGTTTCCTATGCCCGGGAAATAGAGTGTCCGCCAGTCAAGTTTTGTGTAAAACCAAAATGCGCCCACGAGTGCGATGAGGGTTACAATGGTGATGCGTACCCAAAGGTCAATACCGCCCGTGAGACGATTTTTGCGGGAAGCCCAAATTTGAAGCATATCATCAGCAAGTCCGAGAAAAGATGCGGTGATAAGGGTAAATAAAAGAATCCATGTTTGAGAGCGACTTACAAAATTTAGTTTTTCAAAAAACGGAATGGCGGTATATGTTGAAAGAAGCCAGAATGTAAATGCAATAACAAAAACACTTCCCCAGATAAGAATTCCACCCACTCGCGGTGTATGTGTTTCGTTGTGTAGTGAGTTAAACACTATAGCTTCTTCTCCCGTAAGATCTCTTTTTCCACTTGATGCTTTCCAGAGCTTGTACATGTACATATAGCGGGTAAGAATGGGAGTAAGTGCTATGGCAAGAAAAAAAGAAAGACCGGAAAGACCGAGAACTTTAAATATGTTAAGAGTAAGATCATTTCCTGTTTCAATCATAGCGATGGGTGGTGGAATATTAAAACCCTTTTAATTCCGAAGCCAGTCGGCAAGCAATATTGTATCTTTAAACCTTCCTTCCCTGCTCGATCCTAAAATAACAATAATAACAGGATGTCCTAGTGGTATCTCCGCTAAGGACACAAGAGAACCATGCGTGGTGTCGGTAAATCCTGTTTTCCCTCCTGTAATACCCGGAATTTCTTGAGGTAGTGCATTTATGGAAGAAAGCGGGTAAAGATTACCTTCAAATGAATGAACGGTATAAGTTGCCTTGCGGGAAAATTCCCATAATGAAGGATACTGTTCCGCATATGTTACAAGAAGAGCGACGTCATAGGCGGTGGATATGTTGCTGACAATGCCGGCGTCCTCGTTAATATCGAGTCCCGTAGGATTTTGAAATATGGTGTGCATAAGGCCTATTTCATAGGCTTTTTCATTCATGAGGGATACAAATATGTTTTGACTTTCTTGAAATGATGATGCTCCCCGCAAAGTGCCGATATGTTCAGCAATGCTTGCGGCGGCATCGTTGCTTGATTCCATCATCATCATTGCGATAAGATCTTTTAAACGAAGATGGTCGCCGGGAAGAAGATTACCGGCAATGCCTTCCGTAGCGATGGCATCCGGACTTATAAAAATAAGTTCATCCGCACCTGCCTGTTCGAGGGCAACGATAGCTGTCATTATCTTGGTAAGACTTGCAATACCTATTGTTTGATTTTCATTTTTCCCAAAAATAGTTGTTTCCGAGAGAGGATCAAATACTAGTGCCGCCAGTGCTTCCACGGTTGGTGCGTCCGGCCGGACGGTCTCATGTTCTCTCAATATCTGTTCTTGTCCGAGAGATGTGTAGAGGGATGCCCGGGTGTGCGTGCGTAAAGTACTGCTCATACTGGGAATTATCGGTGTGAGGGCAAGGACGGCAATAGCCAATATAAGAGCTGTGTTTTGAGTGGGTGACATTTAGTTGCAAAAAATTAAATAATAATACAGCGATTTATGCTTGAGGCGCTATGGTGTGAGCCTCAAGTTCTTGTCTGTATGTTTCATATTCCGGCAAATCGGCAAAGGATGCAAGTCCCAAGAATTTCATAAAATCCACGGTGGGACGATAATGATATGTACGGACATCCTGTTTTATATGAATACGTTCTACAAGTCCCCGTGTGAGAAGATTACGAAGAGTAAAAGCCGAATTTACACCGCGGATATAGTCAATTTCCGGACGGCTAATGGGATGCCGGTATGCGATTATGGTAAGAGTTTCAAGCGCGGCTTTGGACATATCGCCCCATAATTCAGCTTTAATAAGCTCTTCTATGTAGGATGCGTAATGAGGAGCTGTTACCAGAGAAACATGGTTGTCTTTGGTAAGAATTCGCAGTCCGCGTATTTCAAGCATGCGTTCTAATTCTGTACATGCTTGTACCACCGTTGTTTCATCCTTTTTTGTAATGGCGGCGAGTTTTTTATGCGACACAGGGTCTCCTGAAACAAATAACAATGCTTCTATAATGCGCGCAAGTTCGCTAATATCCTGGTGACTGTGCATGAACACAGTATAGCATTTTGTCTAGGATTTATGCATAGTAATATCCCCAAAGCGTGCTTCTTGGTTTGCAAGCATGAGCCCTTGTTTTATAAGTTCCAGCATAGCAAGAAAGCTTATAATTATCTCCCCTTTTTCAACATTCCCTCGTACAAGTGAGGAAAAGGACATATGAATATTTTTTTGCATGCGTTTTTCCAGTTCTGCCATTCGTTCTTCTATGGAAATAATGACCTGAATGGTTTTTTCCGGAAGGAGTTCTTTTTGAGGTATTGCATCCATCATGGCGCGCATCATACGCATCATATCTTCTACGGTAAGTGATTCGGGAGGATAAAAAACTGTTGGCAGATCGGTAGGTAATGTTCGTGCATACATGTGTCTTCCTGCTTTTTTCAGATGCATAATATGGGAGGAAAGCTCGCGGAGACGCCGATAGACTTGAAGGCGATCTTCCAGTTCTTCAATATCCTGTTTTTCCTCCTTAGTGAGTTCCAAATGCGGTAAAAGGGATCGTGATTTAGCGAGCATAAGAGTGGCGGCAATAACCAAAAAGGACGCAACCTCTCCCGGACGAAATGACTCAAGATTTTTTACATATGCCATGTATTGATCGGCAATAACAGCAAGAGATACTTCATTGATTGAAAGTTTATTTTTATCAATGAGATCCAAGAGGAGTTCCAAAGGTCCTTCAAATGAGTCTGTTTGTATCCGATAATGCATATGCTTATTTTTTTTCTTCAATGATGCGAATTCCCAATTCGTTTAGTTGTTCTTCCGTGGCGGGGCTCGGTGCATTCATCATAAGGTCGCGTCCATCCCCTGTTTTAGGAAAAGCGATTACTTCACGTATATTCGGTTCATTTGTAAGGAGGGCAATGAGGCGATCCAATCCCCAGGCAATACCGCCATGTGGAGGTGCGCCATACGAAAGTGCCTCCATCATATGACCGAATTCCTTTTCAATATGATTTTTTTCGAAACCCATAATTTCAAATACTTTTTCCAAAAGTTCAGGCTTATGATTACGGATACTACCACCCGCAATTTCATAGCCATTGAGCGCAATATCATACTGTGACGTAATAATATCCCCGATATGTTCTTTGGCGTGAAGCCACTCTTCATGTTCGGGAATGGGACGCGAAAATGGATTATGCGTGAATGTCCATTCTCCTTTATCTGTTTTCTCAAAAAAGGGAAAATCAATTATCCAACAAAATGCGAGGAGATTCGGGTCTTCTTTATCTTTACGAAGATCGGGGCGATCTGAATTATATTTCTCTATTGCTTCTTTGTAGGTGAGGCGCGGAAAGGGCATTTCCTGAATAATTTTTTCCGGAGCGATTTTTTGCACCAGATGCGTTATTAAATCTTCATTAAGTTGCATAACATTTTCTCGTTCGGTAAATGCGAGTTCCATATCAAGCTGGGTAAATTCGGGTTGACGATCCCCTCTCGTATCTTCGTCACGCAAACAGCGCGCTATTTGAAAATAGCGTTCAAATCCAGCGGTCATTAAAAGCTGTTTATATTGTTGCGGACTTTGGGGAAGTGCATAAAATGTTCCCTGTTGGAGGCGGCTTGGAACCAGATAGTCACGTGCGCCTTCCGGCGTTGATTTTGTAAGAAGGGGTGTTTCTATTTCTAGAAAATCTCGCGCGCTTAGAAAGTCGCGTATAGTTTTTATAGCCTTACTGCGGAGAGCAAAATTTTTCTGCATACGCGCGCGTCGCAGATCAAGGTAGCGGTATTTCATGCGATGTTCTTCGCCAATGTCATACCCATCGCCGGCAATACTAAAGGGAGGCGTTTTGGCAGTGTTAAGGATCTCCACGCCCGTCACATCAAGTTCAAATTTTCCGGTGGGAAGATCTTCATTTACCATGTTATCCGGCCGTTTTTTTACGGTACCGGTTACGGAAATTACCCACTCGGAGCGTAGCGTGTCTGCAATGGCATATACACCTTTATTCCCGGCAAAAAAAACGATCTGTGCGATGTCAGATGTGTCGCGAAGGTCTATAAAAATAAGCTTTCCATGGTCGCGTCGCGTGTCCACCCATCCGGCAAGCGTTACTTCTTCGCCTTCTTTATTTACAATATCTTTAATATGTGTCCTGTTTTCCATGTCTCTAATCCTAGCAAATATACACTTAAAAACAATCTTTCCAGGCTATTTTTTGAGATTGTAAAAAGGAAAACCATTTTTATTGGAATTAATATATACCGGAAATACTTTCTTTGGTTTTTTATAGTTACATACCAGTGCCATATCATATATTTATTCTGAAACATGATGCGTGATTTTTCATGCCTGTGGTCTATTATTATCAACATGTATAAGAATATTTTGTGTATGAAAATGCTATTCTAAATGGAAGAATATAGATATGTAATTGGATTATAATATCGTTGTAAGTTTTTATGTTATGAAGGTTCTTATGTTTGGATGGGAGTTGCCGCCCCATAATAGCGGCGGTCTTGGCACTGCGTGCGCCGGCCTCGCACGTGCCCTTACCATGCGGGATATTGAGCTAACCTTTGTACTTCCAAGAAAAGTCCCTATAGATACCTTCGGTTATCGTATTATATTTGCGGCAGATCAGTTTGGACGGGATTCTTCATACATACCAGGTGCCTTGTCTCCCTACGCGACTACACCGGGCGGATGGGCTCATGGAATAAAAGGAACACGCCTTATACAAGGAGGCACGTTTATTAACGAAGTTGAGCGATATAAAATATTTGCAGGCGCGTATGCTACGCGTGTTTCATTTGACGTTATTCACGCTCACGACTGGCTGTCTATTCCCGCCGGCATTGAAGCGAAGCGTGTAAGTGGAAAACCGCTCGTTGTACATATACATGCTACCGAGTTCGATAGAACAGGAAATGGGAATATTAATCAGTATGTCTATGAAATAGAACGCATGGGTATTCAAGAAGCTGATCGTGTAATTGCGGTTTCTTGGTTTACGAAAAATATCCTCGTAAACCATTACGGTGCCGATCCGGATAAAATTATGGTGGTCCATAATGGTGTTGATGTCCCCTCTTCCGCCACAATAAGCTCATATCAGCATGTTTTGCAGGCGCACCGCGCGGCCGGCAAGAAAATAGTTTTGTATGTGGGGCGTCTTACGCTTCAAAAAGGACCTGATTATTTTCTTCGTGCCGCGAAAGATGTATTGGAGCGGGAGAAGAATGTTTTATTTGTTATGGTGGGATCCGGAGATATGGAACAGCAACTCATTGAGGAAGCGGCGCGATTTGCTATCTCTGATCGTTTTTTATTTACCGGTTTTTTAAGAGGAAACGAGTTGGGTAGTGTATTTACGGCAGCTGATTTATTTGTGATGCCGTCAGTTTCCGAACCATTTGGCATCGTGCCTCTTGAATCGCTTATTTATGGTGTGCCGGTGCTTATTTCAAAACAGTCGGGTATTTCCGAAGTATTGCGACATGCACTCAAGGTGGATTTTTGGGATAAAGACGATATGGTCAATAGCATAATTTCTGTTATACGACACCAATCCCTTCATGCCACATTATCCTCTTTGGGGAGACAGGAGGCATATGCGCAATCATGGGAACGCGCTGCCGAAAAATGTTTGCGTATATATGATAGTATTAAAGAACAGTCCATTACTACAGTATGAGTTCCGTTTGTTTTTATTTTCAGGTACACCAGCCGTTGCGCATAAAACCGTACCGTATTTTTGATATCGGTCATGACCATGACTATTTTAACGACAACAGCGATACAAATCTAAACAATAAAAAAATACTCCATAAGGTCGCGGAAAAGTGCTATATCCCCGCAAACGAAATGCTACTGTCGCTTTTGAAGCGTCATCCTGAATTTAAAGTAAGCTTTTCCATTAGCGGGATTGCACTTGAACAATTTGAACAATATGCTCCGCATGTTTTAGAATCATTCCAAAAATTAGTGGAAACAGGTCGTGTCGAGATTCTTTCCGAAACGTATTATCATTCATTGGCATCTCTTTCTTCTCCTAAGGAATTTGCGCGTCAAATACATCAGCATCGGCAGAAAGTTTACGATGTATTTAACTTGTGGCCGGATGTATTTCGTAACACAGAACTTGTATACAAAAATAGCATAGCCGAAGAGGTCGGAAAATTGGGCTTTAAAGGTATGCTTATGGAAGGTGCTGATCATATACTTGGATGGAGGAGTCCCAATTATGTTTACGCATCCCGCAGTGATAATTTTAGCATCAAGCTTCTTCTTAAAAATTATCGCTTGTCCGATGATATTGCGTTTCGATTCGGTGAGACATCCTGGCATGAATATCCCCTTACGGCCCCGAAATTTGCTCACTGGGTTAATGCGCATAACGGAAACGGTGATGTTATTAATCTTTTTATGGATTATGAAACATTCGGTGAGCATCAATGGAAAGAAACAGGTATTTTTAATTTTTTAAGCGCTTTGCCGGCGGAAATCTTAAAACATCCCGATAATTCATTTATTACCCCGAGTGAAGCTATAATGCATTACCCTTCAGTGAGCGAATTGGATGTGCCTCATCCGGTATCGTGGGCGGATATCGAACGAGATCTTTCCGCTTGGCTGTCCAATCCCATGCAGTATGATGCTATGAGAGCCATATACGCCATGGAGGAAGATGTTCTTCGTACAAAGAATCCTGTGCTCATTGCTGATTGGAGAAAATTGCAGACATCAGACCATTTTTATTATATGTGTACAAAATGGTTCGCAGATGGTGATGTGCATGCATATTTTAATCCGTATACGTCGCCTTATGAGGCGTTTATAGCTTATATGAATGTTATTGCCGATATGAATTTACGTGTGGAAAGTGCACCGAAATATATCACGTGGCCGGTCGTGATGAAGAAAATACAGGAATTTTTTAATAACTAATACAATAAACTTATGAAGACATTGGAAAAGAAAAAAGTGGTATCGAAAAAAAGAACAGTGAAAAAAACAAAAGGACATGTATGTGTTTCCGAAGCGCATGCAGAGCATTGTTTTTGGGTGCATAATGGACCAGTCATCAGTACTATTTCCGAACTGATTCAGTCGTTGCAAACCATGGCGGATGATCAATTTGATTACCATACGAAACGCGCCGGTAATGATTTTGCTCTGTGGGTTAAAGAAGTACTTGGTGATAATCAGTGTGCCGCTGTCATGAGTCGTGCACGCACGCGGGCGGGAATGCTTAAGGCATTATCGAGTCATCGCAATTCTTGTAATTAGACATCATGGCAAATTCTTTTGTATTGGGAAACGGGACTATCCTTTTATGTTTTGACGCACACGGTGCCGTTAATGATTTTTATTATCCCTATGTTGGTTCAGAGAATCATGTGGGTCATGGCAGAACGCATCGTATTGGTGTGTGGATAGACGGTGAGTTTTCGTGGATGAATGACGGTTCTTGGAACATTGAAGCCGGTTTTGAACGTGGTACGATGGCCTCCCGTATACGGGCTGTTAACGAAGGCCTTCAAATTGAAATTTCTTTTACGGACGTTGTGTATAATGAAAGCAATATATTCCTTCGGTGTGCTGTCGTTCGCAATAAAGACAAAAAAAGAAGGGAGATCAGAGTGTTTTTTAGTCAGCAGTTTTCCGTGGGCGGTACGGGTTTTGCAAATACGGTGTATGTCCATAAAGATAAAAAAACCGTTATTCATTATAAGGGGCGCAATGTATTTTTAGTATCCGGCATGCATGCGGGTACGTATTTTGATGATTATTCCGTGGGACTTGCCGAGGTGGAAGGAAAGGAAGGAACATGGAAAGATGCTGAAGATGGTATTCTCGCAAAGAATGCCATTGAGCACGGAACGGTAGATTCCACTATAGGCTTCACTCTTTCCATAGGGGCGGATAGTGAAGAAGATGTATATTATTGGGTTACCGTCGGTCATACATTAGGTGAAGCGACGAATCTTCATGAGGATGTTATAAAAAAGACCCCGGCGCATATACGAGAGAGCACTATAGACTACTGGCATGCATGGTTGTCTAAAAGATCATTCACCTTTCACGGACTTAGTAATAAGGCGGCGGATTTATTTAACACATCTCTTCTTGTTATACGGGCGCATAATGATAATCATGGCGGAATACTTGCATCCGGCGATTCGGTTATTTTGCAGTACGGTAGGGATACTTATGGGTATGTGTGGCCGCGCGACGGTGCTATTACGGCGGATGCCTTGGATAAGGCGGGTTATTTTCATATTGGTGAGCGATTTTATACGTTTTGCAACGATCTTCTTTCCGAAGACGGTTATATGCTTCATAAATATAATGCCGATCGATCGTTCGGAAGTTCTTGGCATCCATGGTTGCATGATGGAAAGCCTCAGCTGGCAATTCAGGAAGATGAGACTGCCCTTCCTTTAGCGTTATTATGGAATCATTATGAGCTTACGCGCGACTTGGAGTTTGTGGAGTTAATTTATAATTCGTTCATTGTGCGCGCGGGCCAGTTTCTTTTGGACTACAGGGATCCGAAAACACATCTTCCTCTGCCCAGCTATGATTTATGGGAAGAGCGGAACGGTATTCATTGTTTTACGGCAAGCTCTGTTTATGGTGCACTTGTTGCCGTTTCCCGATTTGCTCATTTACTTGGCAAAGAAAAGGATACGGTCAGATTTGAAAAAGCCGCCCAGTTGATGAAAGCGGCAGTTCTTAAATATTTTTATAATAAAAAAGAAGGATATTTTATTCGCTCCTTATGGTTCGAGGGTACTGATATGGTGGAGGATACCATTATAGATTCAAGTTCGGCTTATGGAATATTTCGCTTTGGACTTCTCCCCTCTCATGATAAGCGACTTGTATCGGCATTTGGATATACAAAAGAAAAATTGGGCGTTCCCTTGGGAGATCATTGGGGATTGGCACGGTATGAGGGAGATATGTATTATCGGGTACATAATAAGCAATATCCCGGTAATCCCTGGCTGGTTACCACGCTTTGGTATGTCGAATACAAAATTTCAATGGCAAAAACGGCAACGGATCTGGAAGAAATTCGTTCTATGCTAGAGTGGGTAGCAGATTATACGGGCGGCGGCGGTATGCTTCCCGAGCAAATCAATCCTTATACGGGCGATCCGTTGTCGGCACTGCCGCTTACCTGGAGTCATTCGGCATATGTGCTTGCCTGTATTGAGTATCTTAAGCGATTAAATGCACTTGGTCTCTGCATCACCTGCTACCCCATTCAAAACGATCTGTGATGTATGGGAATTACATAGATCCTGCTAAAAACGGACAACAAAAAATGTTGACACTATATTAGTTCTATAGTATTATATCTTTGAAGCAGTTCTTAAAAAAATATTCAAAAACTGAAAATATTTTTGAATATTGAAGAATAGGAGGATAGTATGGGCGTGCCGATTTCCGAGATGGATCCCATGTTTCTTTTAGCTTGTGTAGGAACAACCCTTTGGTTGATCGGCTATTGTTATTACGCTTTGCGTAACCGGAAAAAGCGAGGGATATAGGAGCAGTATAGACATATTGATTTTGGAGACGGATCCTGTTTTTTATAAGGTCAGTTTTAAACTGGCCTTTTTCTTTTTAAAAGCTTGAGTTTTCAACTTTTCCACCTACTTCCCCCTGAATCCATCTTCCCCTTAATTGTAATAAAAAAAGCCCGAGATGAAATAAATCATTAGGGACTTGGAAAGGGGTGGGGGTTCTTTATGTAAGACCCTGTATTGTCACGAATGGCCACGCGGCCAACGTTATTCCTGCATAGAAGTGCTTAGAAACTAACAATACGGGCATAGATAGAGCTTCCTAGGCGCAATGAAGGGTGGGGGAAGAATAAAACCCACCCCAGAGACTGGGACCTCGCCAAAGCACACGGCGAGTTGGAAAGGAGTCGCCTCCAACACCCGAAAGAATCTAAGAATCTTTTGAAAATCTTACGAACCCCCGTAGGCTGTATAGCGCTGTATAGCATTGAAAAAATACTTTTTCAAGAGTATGTATCCGTTCACCACATAGAAGTACATAATATAACACAATAGGTTGTATTCATTAGCTATATCTTTTTTGCAGAGCATACCTGACCATAAAAGTTGACAAAAAGTTTTAGGCTATTGTAAATTTTCTCGTGCATCTGATAAGTATTGAATGATTTCCTCTTGTCGCTCTAATAACTCCATCAACCGTTCTTCATGCCAAAGTATTACAACAGTTATTCTATCTTCATCGTTTGCTGCCATTATAACCGCATCAACGTCTTTATTCCTAATTTCTTTAACAGTTTCCTGCTTAATTTCAATATTCAGTTCTATTATATCTATAAGAGTATCTGTAAGTATTGAAAGATCTTTATAGTGCCGGTATATCAGCAAGTATTTATTTGGAATATTTGTTTTCCCCACACCATACATATCTGCAAGGACAGAAAGACTATAATCTGCCAAATCTTTATTGTTTTGAAGAATTTTTATTTTTTCTTCCAGATGAGGAGTAAGTTCATTTTGAATAACATCAATCATCTGTTTAGATATAGCAGGATCATCAATAATGTTTTAGGCACGGACATATGGCGGTTTAATTAATTGATAATCTTCCAAGAATTCGTTGGGCGTTTTTCCGTTTAAACCGCAATGTTCTAGGTTGTTGTAGTATATATTCCACCTTTTCAGTTTCTTTTGCAAATCGTGGAAGTTTTTGAATTTGTTCTGTTCGTAAAATTTCTCCTGATCTTCCCGATGGCTTCGTTCCACGGTGCCATTTTGAGCCGGTTTGCCTGGATCAATAAGGTAATGAACGATATTGTTTCCTCTGCAGAACAGGTCTAAGGCGTGAATCGTTTTTACCGTCATGTCGCTTCTTTTGTTCATGCTAGTGTAATAATTGGTGAAAATTGATCCATTGTCTGTTTTGATGGCGTGTATTTTATATTTAAATATTCGGATTACTTCTTCCAAAAAGAGAATCGAGTGAACATTCGTCTGTTCGTCGTACACCGAGAGATATCTCCACCGGGAAGCGGTATCAATGGCCGTATATTGGAAATATCTTTTGTTTTTAACGCGTCCTGGGACATACTTCACATCAATTTCCATCAATTCTCCAGGCTGTCTCTCTGCCCGGATATATTTGTATTTGATTTTCTTAATTCGATATTTTCGGACTAGGTTCTCTTTTTTCAAAATCTTTCCAACCGTGCGCTCATGAATGAATATGCCTTCTTTTTCCAACTGCCAATGAATCTTTAACGCACACTTTTTTGTTTTCTTTCTGACTTCAAGGATTCTTTCCTTGATCCAGAGCGGTGTTTCATCTTTTTGGGTCTTTGGTTCAGTTGATTTAGGTTCCAGTCCTGTTTCTCCTTTCGCTTTAAACACTGCCACCCAGCGTTCCAGACTACGTTTGCTATGCGGACATACCCTCGCCGCGTCTTTTAACTTAACTTCCTTGTTAATGACCGGTAGCACCCACCGTAACCTCTCTTCTTTGATTGTTTTAACCATATGTATGCTCATTCCTCCATTTTAGGAGAAACCGCCATATGTGTGTGCACATTACCATAATCGCTTGCCAACTTGCCGTAACTTGTTCCAGGTTCTCTTGTTCCAGGTTCTCAAGTTCTGTAAGTTCCTTATCAAAACGAACTGGATCTTCCCATGTAGTTTCTTCAGGGTCGTGAGTGAGAAACACGTCAATATTCAAACTAATTAAAGGGATAGTTATGGACCAAAGACCTTGGGTATTTTCATATGTTGGCGTTACAATTTTCGCTTCTCCAACTATACCGTAATCTTCTTCTATTATTTTCTCTATCGTATCAATAAGGTGCTCTTCATATTCTTCTTTTATTGCAATAATCGGCACCTCCTCTTCCGTAGATTGTACCCACCTCACTGCCTGCCGGTTTTTCTCGTATTACAGGTTTTTGGATATCAAAAATATTTTGTGTGGAAACAAAATAACCTCCTAGGGCAATAGCAAGTAATAATATAACTCCTAAAATAATTAACTTTTGATTTAGCATAAAATGCTATTTTATTTTTCTGACACCTATTTCTATTCCAAAATCTGACTCAAAAATTTATTAAAGAGAATCAATAACGGTATCCATAGTAGCTTTATTGGTGTTCAGTTGTTCAATATATTTTTGATGCCAACCAATCACGAGATCCATCTTATCCTCATCACTTGATCCCTTACGTGCCTCAATAGCATTTCCGCTCTCAACAGCACTTTTAACAGCATTCATCACAAGTAATTTTTGTTTGTATAATTCAATTATATCAATTGCTAATAAGCCATAGTTTTTAAAGTATTGAGCAGCTTCTAAATATTCACGAGGAACATTGCTGCCGTATTTACCGGTAATTTTCTGGTGTTGGCCTCCAGACCATACCCTTAATAAATCAAGTTCACTCATTCTGGATTCCATTTGAGCTACTGTATTATTATATGAGTTTGTATAATTATTGGTAGACATTTCATTACTTACTACTTCCTCCCATTTTACCAGATTTTCGTCATAATTTTTATCTTCAGCAATTTCAAATGCTGTTAATTCCTTATCAAATTGCACAAAATTCATCCAAAATGTTGAAGTAGGTGTTTCCATCAAAATGATATCTGAGTCTATGCTATTTAGCTGAGCTACGATTACTTGAAATACTCCGAACTCCGTTGTCGGTGTTGTTACTAATACCGTTGAGGGAATCTTTAAATCTGATTCAAAAAATTTTTCAACGGAAGATTCAGTATGAATTTTATATCCATCGAATCCCGGTTCACCCTTGAATATAGGGTTAGTGCTCGGAATTAATTCGTCTTCTACCAATAAAACAACATGAAAATTATCTATGTTAATAGGTGGTCTATCTTCAGCTACTTGTTCGGATGGGAAGTCCTGTTCTGAATCATTAATAATATTATTTCCTGGTAGTGGGTTCCCATTTATTTCTAAAATTTCCCCTACATCTTGTATGACATCAGTATTGTTATCTTTTGTAGTCACAATCCAAAAGACACTACCCATCACAATGAGTATTCCCATAATGACTATTTTGGGAATGTTTTTCATAAGAAAGAAGGTAGTAATTACCAGTATAGCAGTTAATAACGAAAAGAATTTTCAAGTACTCTCTCAACGACTGGGATTTTCCAGCCTGTCTCATAGGAGACTCGTCTGTACACTAGATTACTGGTGTTAATAATAGCTGCGCTGATTGCTACAATTAATCCGAGAGTTGATACAAATTTTAACCATCCTTTATCCTTTTTTAACGACGAGATAGACAAGATGTATAAAACTAATAATAGCGGAACCGTTAATACAATGAAGCCAATCGTCAGAGGGTATAAATCTGCTCTGAGTGAACTGTATATATCAGCAAAACTCAATATAATCAAAAAGAAAATTAATAAATGCCGAAAATTTATTTTAATCTTGCTGTTCTCACTCATGTGAATTATATGAGTTGCTAATTTTATCCCACACTTCTGTGCTCCGCCACATTGAATGTATATATCTAGGATCAAGTCCCGCCTGCCACGTCACATTCATATTCTCCGCACCGGGAAATGTTCGTCCAGCCGTTCCAAACTCATACAATCCAAGATAGCGCCCAACAGCTACTCCAATAGGACCAAAAACAGTGTTTCCTATCTGCTCGCTTAATGATGTTGCACCTCCACCAGATTTCTGAACTGGATCAAGCCAGCTGTATGCATTGATATGCTTGCCTATATTATTACGGCTTGGGTTATATCCTACTACCCGAACAGGAGTTGCAAGTGTTACTAATGTATTAATGCTTTTATTTATATTATTACTGGCATCAATTGCGATATTACCTCCGTGACTATGCCCGACAATGTTTAATTGCTCTCCCTCATTAAAGTCATGGTTATTTATCTGATTTGCTAAATCATTTGCGGCAGCTTCCCGTGCTCTTTTATTATTATTTCCTGACCAATCGAATATAATGGGAGGTTCACCAAACGTCTCTCCTACGTTTGATAGAAATTCGCTTGCCGCACCACCCTCCGACCAATCATCTTTATTGTAGTTTGTACCCGGAACAACTACGGTAAACAATCCTTCCGGATCAATAAAGTTGAGCGGATTGTTTCGGACGTAGGAATACGCATTCAACTGCTGGGGATCTTGGAGAAACTTCTGCGGGTTGTCGCGGGATGCCGGATCCACAGCCAGAAATCGCCCAAGGACTGGATGATAGTATC
>PFEF01000010.1:124091-125171 GCA_002793915.1 Candidatus Ryanbacteria bacterium CG10_big_fil_rev_8_21_14_0_10_43_42
GTTTGGGTAGAAATATTAATACAACGCATTACGAACGATCAGAAACACAGGGAACACAAAATCTAGACCGGCAATTAATATCCCAGCAATAGCCAACTTACTTAGCCATCCAACATCATTTCTATACGCATAATATGATAAGGATGCCAAAGCTATGCTAATTGGTAGGAAAACTACCACAAAATAAACAGTAGTTTCATACCAATTATGGACATCCAGAGTACCAAATAGATCAGTTAACAAGTAGATGCTAACAATTGAGAGAATTAATATGAGTAAACTTCGTATAATTTTCATATATTTATCTGATACGATTACTAATATTATTCCAAACATTTTCATTACGCCAAAGATCAGAATGAGCTCCTATAAAACTTGTATCCCCAGTGGCATTATAATTACTCGCTTTACTGTATTGTCGACCACCCCACCCAAACTGACCTATGGACAATTTTGCACCGAGCCAGCGGCCAAAGTTTCCAAATGCAACGCGCCCGAGTACTTCCGACACAGAAGTTTGAGTACCGCCAAACTTCTGGACAAAATCTTTATTACTGTACGCATTAACATGTTGCCCAATTCTGTCGTAATTAGGTTGGTAATCACCACTCGTCGGAGTACCCAATGTAACAAGCGTATCAATCCTTCTTTCGGTCATCTGGCTTACAAGATTCGCGATGTTTCCGCCATGACTGTGACCCACGATATTAAGCTGTTCCCCTTCTGCGAAGTCATGGTTATTTATTAAATTGACAACGTGATTAGCTGCTCTCTCGCGAGCTCCTGGATTATCACCGCCGGACCAAAAATCTTTATTGTTTATAACTACCGGTGTCTCACCAAACGTCTCTCCTACTGAATTAATGAAGTTCCCGGCAGATCCGTCGTCAGACCAATCTTTCTCGCTATAACCCGTACCCGGAACAACTACGGTAAACAATCCTTCCGGATCAATAAAGTTGAGCGGATTGTTTCGGACGTAGGAATACCCATTCAACTGCTGGGGATCTTGGAGAAACTTCTGCGGGTTGTCGCGGGATGCCGGATCCACAGCCAGAAATCGCCCAAGGACTGGATGAT
>PFEF01000010.1:125190-126737 GCA_002793915.1 Candidatus Ryanbacteria bacterium CG10_big_fil_rev_8_21_14_0_10_43_42
GAAAAATATTTGAATTGTATTTTATGATATTTTCTTGAAATTCAATCGTGTCAAGATTAATATCACCTCGCATCACAACATACGGACCCCACTTGGTTTCTGCTGAGTGAGGAATTGGGAGAAAGGCATACCATGTTGGAAACCGTGACCTTTCATCTTCCCAGATAACGGTAACATTATTATCTTCCCGATAAATAGCTAATATTTCGAACGCATCAGTTCTTCTGCTAGAAAGATATCCGGCGTTCTCTATCCCAGTATTTTCAGATATTATATTAAGAGAGAGTCTATTGTTTAATAGAAAGCAAAATATCTTATCGTTATATATTACACCGTAATCACCACATATATCTTTACTAGATCGGTTAATTTCTACCCATGTTTCTCCAGCATCTCTAGAAAACAAAAGCAATTCTTCAGGGTATAATGTCTTCACTCCATTTTTGGTTTCTTCCTTTAATGCTGATTGAAGTCTGACTAGCCCATCATTCCATTTACCAACAATCTCACCATCTAAATTTATGGTTGAATTGTTGTCTATTAATTTCTGTATCCTAGCGTCTCGCCACGCACTTACAAATTCAAAATTACCACTGATATCTAATCTCATTGATTCTCTAATACTGGCATGAGTAAGTCTGGACGGGTCCATAATAATATTGGGGCTAAATGGTCCATCAAATTTTTCAAACAATCTTTGCGAATCTTCATATAGAGCATTATTTACGTTATTCTTATCATTTAACTTCGGAATAAAATAATATGTCAGTAATATGACAATTAATAACAAAACTGTACTAATGTAAATTATTTTCTGTTGCATATAAAGAATTTATTTAAGGGATTCATCAACTTTTGACCAGATGCTCGTATCTTGCCAAAAAGAATGATTTTCAATAATTCCACCTTCTTTATTAGTACTTGCTACATCAATATTTGCTGATGGTTCAGAAAATGTTCTGCCAGCAGGCCCAAATTCAAAGCGACTACCTGCTAAATATCCCCACACGCCTCCAGCTATATAGCCAAGCGCTCTACTTACTAAGCCTCCACCAAATTTTTGAATAGAATCATTACTATTATATACATTAATATGATTTCCTATATTACCATAATTTGGTCGATAACTTCTCCGTACAGGAGTTGCTAGAGTAACTAAATTATCAATCTTCTTGTCTGTCATTTGACTTGCAAGAATACCGATATTACCTCCGTGACTATGCCCGACAATGTTCAATTGCTCTCCCTCATCAAAGTTATGGTTATTTATCTGATTTGCTAAATTGTTTGCGGCAGCTTCCCGTGCTTTTTTATTATTGTTCCCAGACCAATGGAATACTTCAGCAGGTTCACCAAATGTCTCTCCAACTGAATTAATGAAGTCCCCGGCAGATCCGTCATTGGACCAATCATCTTTGTCGTAACCCGTACCCGGAACAACTACAGTAAACAATCCTTCCGGATCAATAAAGTTGAGCGGATTGTTTCGGACGTAGGAATACCCATTCAACTGCTGGGGATCTTGGAGAAACTTCCGCGGATTGTCC